>JAEULC010000046.1 GCA_016792605.1 Rhodospirillales bacterium | reverse complement strand
GCGATTCTCGCCCAGGACGAAGATGTTGTAGCCCGGGTCGGTGATCGACAGGCCGAACTTCAGGGCCTTGCCGGCGCGGTTGTGCGACGAGAAGTCGAACGGGAACACCGGCGTCGCGCTGGACGGCGGCGCCTCGAAGCGGGGCAGGCCCAGGTCGGCGGCGGCGAGTTTCTTGGCGGTCATTGGACGGTTCCCCCCGGAGACGCGGCCGATCTTCGGGGCCGGGGCGCGGCGGGTCAAGCTTTGCCATGGGCAGGTCGGGGCATCGGTGCTAGATCGGGCGCAGCATGACGACGCCTTCCGACCATCCGCCCGCGACCATCTGCGTCTATGTCGGCCTTGACCTGATCGGCGACGGGCTGATGAAGCTGCCCTTTCTTCGGGCGCTGCGGGCGGCATACCCGGCGGCAAAGATCACCTGGCTTGCCGGCAAGGGCCCGACCGTGTTCGCGCGCGATCTTGCCGGTCTGGCGACCGGGCTGATCGACGAGGTGATCGAGAATGCCGGGATCGGCAGCGGCGTCGGCGAACTGTTCGGCGCGCGCCCGCTGTCCGGGCGCCGCTTCGACCTGGTGATCGACACGCAGCGTCGCGTGCTGACTACCCTGATCCTGCGCCGGATCGCGCACGATCTGTTCGTCTCGGGCGCGGCCGGCTACTGGCTCTCCGACCGTCGGCCCGCGACGGCGGAGAAGCCCAAGGCGATGATCCGGCAAATGCTGGCGCTGGTCGAGCTCGCCGCCGGCCGGCCGGCGGACATCGCGGCCGCGCCCTTGTCGATCGCTCCGGAAGTCCTGGCGCACGCGCACCGGCTTCTGCCGGACGGGCCACGCTACGTCGCGCTGGCGCCCGGGGCCGGCGGGCGGCACAAATGCTGGCCGCTCGACCGCTACATCGCGCTGGCCGAACGCTTGAAGGCGCGCGGCGCGGTGCCGGTCTTCATCCTGGGGCCAGGAGAGGCGGAATGGGTCGAGCGCTGCCGCCAGGTCGCGGGTGCGATCCTGCCGCTGCAAGACGTTGGCGGCCCGGCGAGCGCGGAACTTACCATCGCACTAGCGCGGCGCTGCGCCGCCGCGGTCGCCAACGACAGCGGCGCCGGCCACCTGATCGCCGCCGCCGACATTCCGCTGGTCTCGCTGTTCGGCCCCACCGCGCCCGACAAGTTCGCGCCGATGACGCGCACGCTGACGATCCTGCGCGCGCAGGATTTCGGCGGCGAGGCGATGGACGCTATCCCGGTCGAGGCGGTCGAGCAGGCGCTAGGCTGACTTGTCCGTCAGCGGAAACCGCCGCATCAGGTAGACGAGCAGCAGCAGGCCCGGAAGGGCCGCCGCCGTGCTGACCACGAAGAACGGCGCCCAGCCGAGCGCCTCGGCCAGCACGCCGCCCCAGGCGGACAGGATGCGCTGCGGAACGGCGGCAAGCGCCGAGAGCAGCGCGTACTGCGTGGCGGTAAAGCGCGCATTGCACAGCAGCGACAGGTAGGCGACGAAGGCGGCCGAGCCCATGCCGCCGGTGAAGTTCTCGATGCCGATCGTCGCCGTCAGGATCGTCAGGTTGTAGCCGGCGACGGCGAGCAGCACGTACATCAGGTTCGACAGCATCTGCAGCACGCCGGCGACGAGCAGGCCGGGATAGAGGCCGACGCGCAGGATCAGGGCGCCGCCCGCGGCCACGCCGGCCAGCGTGGCGATCACGCCGAACACCTTGCTGATGTTGGCGATCTCGATCTTGCTGAAGCCGGTCTGGACGTAGAACGGGCTGGTCATCACGCCGGCCAGCGCGTCGCCGAACTTGTAGAGGACGACGACGATCAGGATCAGCCACCAGCCGTCGCGCAGCATCATGTCGCGGAACGGACCGACGACCGCCGTGTCGATCCACGCGCCGACGCTCTGCGGCGGCGTCTTGTCCTGCGGGCGGTTCGGCTCCTGCATCATCAGCACGGAAACGATGCCTACGCCCATCAGCAGCGCCATGATCGTGTAGGCGGCGGCCCAGCCGCCGAAGCTCGCGGCATAGAGCGCGCCGGCGCCGCTCGCCAGCATCCCGCCGCGATAGCCCCACTGCGTCGCCGCTGCCCCGATGCCCTGCTGCTCGGGCTTCAGGATCTCGATGCGCATCGCGTCGATGATGATGTCCTGCGTCGCCGACAGGAAGGCGACGCAGACTGCGGCGGCGACGGTCAAGGCGAGGCCGGTCGCGGGATCGGTGCGGCCGACGGCGAAGATCGCGCATGCCAGCAACACCTGCACCAGCAGGGCCCAGCCGCGGCGCTGCCCCAGGCGCTGCGTCAGGATCGGCAGCGGCAGCCGGTCGACCAGCGGCGCCCACAGGAACTTGAAGACATAGGCGGTGCCGATCAGCGTCGCGAAGCCGATCGTCTTCAAGGACACGCCGGCCTCGGTCAGCCAGAACGCCAGCGTCGCGCCGGTCAGCGCCAGCGGCAGGCCGCTCGAGAACCCCTGCAGCAGGACGATCAGGACGTTGCGGTCGCCGAGCGCGGCGGCAACCGACCGCAGCCCGGGCTTCCCCGCTGGCGCCGGCGCGGCGGTCAGCCGAGCTTCTCCTTGACCAGCTTCTTCAGGTCCGTCTCCGGCCGCGCGCCGTAGTGCGAGATCGCCTCGGCGGCGGCGAGGCTCGCGACCTGTCCGCAGCGCTTCAGCTCATGGCCGGCGGTCAACGCCTGCAGGAAGCCCGCGGCGTAGAGGTCGCCGGCGCCGGTCGTGTCCACGACCTTGGCGACCGGCGCGGCGGCCACCTTGTGCATCTCGCCGCCCTTCAGGATCACCGACCCGTCGGCGCCGCGCGTGACGACCGCGATTTCGCACTCCTGCCGCACCTGCTTCACCGCCTGGTCGAAGTCGTTCACCTGGTAGAGCGAGGCGATCTCGGCCTCGTTGGCGAACAGGATGTCGACGTGGTCCTTGACCAGTGTGCGGAACGAGTCGCGGTGGCGATCGACGCAGAACGGGTCGGACAGCGTCAGCGAGACGCGGCGCTTGGCGCCGTGCGCCAGCTTGGCGGCGCGCACGAAGGCCTCCTTCGCCTTCGGCCGGTCCCACAGATAGCCTTCCATGTAGGTGATGCTGGCCGACGCGATCAGGGCCTCGGGCACGTCCTCGGGCCCCAGGTTCACGCAGGCGCCCAGGAAGGTGTTCATCGTGCGCTGCGCGTCGGACGTCACCAGGATCAGGCAGCGCGCGGTCGGCGGCCCGTCGGTCGCCGGCGCGCTGTCGAACGCCACGCCCGCGGCGCGGATGTCGTGGCGGAACACTTGGCCCAACTGGTCGTCGCGCACCTTGCCGATATAGGCGGCTTTGCCGCCGAGGGCCGCGATGCCGGCCATGGTGTTGGCGCAGGACCCGCCCGACACTTCCCGCCCCGGCCCCATGCGGCCGTAGAGCTCGTCGGCACGCGCTGCATCGATCAGCGTCATCAGACCCTTGTTGAGGGAGTTTTTCGACAGGAATGCGTCATCGGCCTGGGCGATGACGTCGACGATCGCGTTGCCGATGCCGACTACGTCGAACTGGGCCTGGGACATGAACTTCCTTTGCTGGGGAACACGGGGATCGCGGGGATTGCCGGGATAACTCCGGCGCCGGCGCAGTATAGCGGGGGGCGGACTCGCGGCAAGGCAAAGCGCCGCTTGCCGGCCGCAGCCGGGTCCCCTACATCCGTCCGGTGATCCAGGCCTTTGCCAAAGCCGTCCGCCAGGTCCAGGAACCCGAGCTGCGCCGCGTGCTGGTCCGCGCCCTGCTGGGCGCTGCGCTGGTGTTCGCCTTGGTCTGTGCGGGCGGCTGGCTGCTGGTGGCGCAAATTCCCGCGATCCAGGTCCAGAGCGTCGCCCTGCCCGCCTTCGCTACCTGGTTCCTGGAACTGCTGCTGGAAATTCTCGGCGGCGTCGGCGTCTTCGTCCTCGCGATCGTGCTCTATCCGGTCGCGACCACGGCGATCGTCGGCTTCTTCCTGGAGGATGTCGCCGAATCAGTTGAGCGCCGCCACTATCCCGACCTGCCGCCGCCCGGCGAACAGAGCGCGCTGCAATCGATCTGGGCGGGAACGAAGTTTGCCTTAATCGCCTTGACGTTGAACGTCATCGTGCTCCCGCTCTACCTCATTCCACCCCTTATTCCTTTTGTCTTCTATGGGGTGAACGGCTATCTTGTCGGCAGGGAGTATTTCGAGCTGGCGGCGTCGCGTCGGTTGCCGCCGGAAGACGTCAGGAAGCTGCGACAGGCCAATCGCTTGCGCATCTTTTTGGCCGGGGCGCTGACGGCTTTCCTGCTGACGGTTCCCTTCGTGAACCTGGCCGCCCCGATCATCGGCACTGCGGCGATGGTTCATGTCTTCGAGGCGCTGCGTCGCGGCGCGCGTGCCGGCTCTCCTCCCTGACGAACGAGAAGCTGCCCGCGGCAACGACCGCATTTATCGGAAATTGTTGGGAGCACGAGGGATGTTTCGGCGACGCAGGGACGAAGATAGCGCCTCGGGCGCTTCGAGCGGAGAGACCGTGGGCGAGGCCAGCGGGGAGCTGCCGACCCTGAAGCCGTTCCTGCGCGCAAGCCTCGACGAGCCGATCCCTGCCGCGGCGCGCCCGGCGACGCCGGTCTCGCCGGTGACCGCGGCGATCGCGCGGCCCGACCTGCCGCGCCGCATCGACATGCCGACAACGACCCCGCCGCGCAGCCTGGGCGCAGCGGCCGCGCCGGGCTTCGGCGCATCGCCGTCGCCGGCCGCGCCTTCGCCCAGCCCGTCGCCGGCCGCGCCACCGGTGAGCGAGAACGAAGGCAAGAAGCTGATCGTCGGCCGCGACATCAAGCTGCACGGCGAGATCACGTCCTGCGATCACCTGCTGGTCGAAGGCTCGGTCGAAGCCACGCTGACCGACGGCAAGATCATCGACATCGCCCAGTCCGGTACGTTCAACGGCGCGGTGGAATGCGAGACCGCATCGATCCGCGGCAAGTTCGAGGGCGACCTGACCTGCACCGAGCGCCTTGTCGTGCGGTCGACCGGCCGCATCATCGGCAAGATCCGCTACCGCCAGCTCGAGGTCGAGCGCGGCGGCGAGATCAGCGGCGACGTGCAGATGTTGCAGGGTGGCGCCGCGGCTCAGGCCACGGTGACGCCGATCTTCGGGGAGAGCGAGGACAGCCGCATGGATCCGATCGCCGCCGTCGTCTCCGGCGACCGCTAGCGGCCATGGCGCAGGGGGGCAGCGTGCTGCGCGCGCTGCTGGCGCTGGGGGTAAGTTTCGCGCTAGCAGCCTGTGCAAGCTCACAGCGCGCCGCGGAAGGCGCCACCCCGGGCGTCGTCGTTTCGGCGATGGAAGCCGAGGCTGCCGAGAAAACCGGCGGCGCGCCCTACGTGGCGCCGAGAGACGCCAGGACCGAACCGGCCAAGGTCGTAGCCACCAGCGCCGTGGCGGCGAAGGTCGAGCCGCCCAAGCCCGACGCGCCGGCCGTGAAGGCTGCAGAGCCGCCAGTTCCGCCGCCCGCCCAGGCGACCAACGTCAATCTGACGAAGTCTTCCAAGCCCGCCGATATCCCGACGCCCAAGCAACTCATCGGCCTCAATCGCGACGAGGTCCAGTCGCTGCTGGGCTTCCCCTGGCTGCTCAAGCGCGAAGGCACGGCCGAGCTCTGGCAGTACCGGGTCACGAGCTGCGTGCTGGACCTGTTCTTGCTCGGCCCCAATCCGGGCGAGCTGAAGGTCTCGCATGTCGAGCTGCGCAGCCGGCGCGAGAACAAGCCGCCGACCGCGGCCTGCTATGTCGACATCGTGAACACGCCGCGCCCCGCCCCGAACCAGACCGCCAAGGGGCTTAGCCAGCCCTCCTCCTAGGACCGTGCCCGGCGCCGCCGCCGCCTCAGCGCCTGCTCGCCGGTGCGCGTCCTTCCGCCTGGATCGCCGCGACCTGGTCGGCGATCGCGCCCGCCAGCAGATCGTTGCCCTGGTCGGTGTAGTGGCAGCAGTCGTCGACATACATCGCGCGGGCGGCGCGATCCTTGAACAGCAGCGTCGCGTCCAACAGCTCGACCCCCGCCGCCTTCAGCGCCGGCGTCCGCGCGACGATCGCCGGGTAGCCCTTGTTCACCAGATCGGGCACCCAGCCATAGATGTGGTCGGCGGCGATCGGCTGGTAGTCGCCGGCCGCCTGCCACCACTGGTTCGGCTGCACGACGTGGAGATAGAGCGTGCCGTTCTGCCGCGCCAGGCTGGCCATGGCGATCGATGCGTCGCGCCACTGGTCGGCGGTCGTGGCGACGACATCGAAGCCCGGCGCGGGCCTGGTTCGGATGGTGGTCGGGAATAGCGTCGCCGTGGTCTGGCGCAGGCCGCGCTCCAGGCGCTGCGCGCGCCAGGCCGACAGCTTCGCCAGCGCCGCCTTGCCCAGGTGGCAGGCGGCGAAGAAGCACTGGCCGGACTCCGCCATCCAGCGCTGCGCGGCGAAGCGATAGTAGCCGGCGAGCCCGGCCTCGGCCGCTGCTTCGCCCGACCGGCCGCCCTGGCGCTCGATCTGCCGGCCCCATTCGCCCCACAGCGTGTCGGCCGGGAAGCTCGGCTCGACGCCCGACTGGAAGTTGCGCTGGCTGGTCACGACCTCGTTGAAGCCGTCGATCTCCAGCGCGATGTCCAGCTCCTGGCCCAGGGTCTGGAAATAGGCCAGCGCGATCATCTGCTGCGGCTGGCGGAACGCGGGCATGGCGAAGTTCAGCACCCGCACCGGGCGGTCGCGATAGGCGGAAATCTCCTGCAGGCGCCTCGCCAGCGTCGCGTCGACCTGCGCGCGCATCGCGAACGAGGTCGCGACCGAGCCGCCGAACACGCCAACCAGCACCTCGTTGTCGCGGCGCGCATGCGGGATGTCGCAGCAGTCCGGCGCGTCGCGCGCCAGGGGCTCGGCGACCTGGAAGCCGACATTGTTCGTGCGCCAGCCCTCGCCGGTGCGGCCGACGCGATGGATGAAGCCCATGTACGGATGAAACACGGCCTCCGGGATCTGCAGCGCGGCGGGCACGTCGCTGGCGGACTTGCGCTCGGCCGCGTAGTAGACCGCGCCGCGCTTGCTGTAGACCCAGGCGAGGCTCAGCGCCTCCAGCCCCGCCAGCAGCAGGACCAGCGTGACCGCCAGCCCCGCCAGGCGCAGGCCCATCCCGCTCGGCTCCTGCTCGAACCCGCCTTGCCGCCGCTTCCTCAACCGAATTCCCCCATCAATACCTTTGTCAGGCCTTGTCCCGGCGTCAGGCCAGCGTCTTGGCGCGATAGCGGCAGAGGTCGTTCACCACGCAGAGCGGGCAGTCCGGCTTGCGCGCCTTGCACGTATAGCGGCCGTGCAGGATCAGCCAGTGATGCGCGTGCCGGCGATAGGGCTTGGGCACGCGCTTCAAGAGCTT
>JAEULC010000013.1 GCA_016792605.1 Rhodospirillales bacterium | reverse complement strand
CCGCGACGGCGTCGGCCTTGTCGGCGATCACGCTCTCCGCCTCGGCGATGGCATCCGCCTGGCGGCGCAGCTGAGCCCGCAGGTTCTCGACGATCCCGGCGAAGCGCTGCTCCGCTGCCGTCGCCGTGGACATCGCGACGTTCGCCATGGCGTCGCTCGACTGCTTCAGCCCGGCGGCGACTTCCGCGGCCCGGCCGGCGATCAGGTTCTCGGCCGCGGCCACCGCGTCCGCCTGCAGGGCGAGCTGCTCGCGGAAGGCAGATTCTGCCTTGGCGAACCGCGCCTCCGCCGTTGCCGCGGCGCCGGCGGCGTCGCTGGCCATCGCCTCGCTGGACTTCTTCAGCGCCTCAGCGACCTCCGCCGCCTTGCCGACGATCAGGTCTTCGGCCGCCGCCACCGCCTTGGCCTGGAGGTCGAGCTGCGCGCGCAGCGTCTCCTCGGCGCGGGCGAAGCGCTCCTCGGCCGCCACCACGGCGGCCGCGGCGTCGTCGACCATGGCCTCGCTGGTCTGCTTGAGCGCGCCGGCAACCTCGGCTGCCTTGTCGATGATGAGCGCTTCGGCGGCGGCGACCGCCTGGCTCTGGAGCTGAAGCTGCTGGCGCAGGGTCTCCTCGGCCTTGACGAACCGGGCTTCGACCGAGGCGCCGGCCGCCGCCGCGGCGCCGACCATGCCTTCGCGCAGCCGGCGGATTTCCTGCGCCACGTCCGCCGCCTTCTCGGCGATAAGCGCCTCGGCGTCGGCGATGATCTGTGCCTGCGAGCGCACGCGGTCGCGCAGCGCCTCGTCGGCCTTGCCGAAGGCGGCGGCGGCGGCGACCGCCGCCTGCTCTGCGTCGCTCGCCATCGCGGCGCTGGTCTGCCTGACGCTGGCAGCGACCTCGGCCGCCTTGGCCGCGATGCGCGCCTCGGCCGTGGCGATGGCGTCGGCCTGCGCCGCGGCGCGCTCGCGCACGCCATCGTCGACGCGGGCGAAGCTGGCGGCCAGCGTCGCGACGGCGGCTTCCGCCTGCGCCGCGATGGTGTCGGTCGCCTGCTTGACGTCCTGCGCGACGTCCGCCGCCTTCGTGGCGATCTTCGCCTCGGCCGTGGCGATGGCCTCGGCCTGGGCCTCGACGCGCTCGCGCACGCCGTCGTCGGCCTTGGCGAAGCTCGCGGCCAGAGCGGCGGCGGCGGCATCGGCCTGGGCCACGATGGCGTCTGCCGCCCGCTTGGCGGCGAGCGCGCTGCCGGCGGCCTTCTCGGCGATCCTGACTTCCGCCGCGGCGATCGCGTCCACCTGCGACTTCAAGCGCTCCTGCAGCTCCGCGTCCACGCGCGCCATGCCCTGGGCGACCGCGGCCACCGCCTGGTCGGCGCTGCCGCGCATCGCGTCGCTGGCGCGCTGCACGTCCTCCGCCATGCCGGCGGCCTTCGCGGCGATGCGCTGCTCGGCCGCCGCGATCGCCTCGGCCTGGGCGCGCACGCGCTGGCGCATCTCCTCGTCGACCTTGGCGAGGCTGGCGGTGATCGACGCCGCGGCATCGGCGCCGCTGCCGGCGATGGCCTCGCCGGCGCGGCGCATCTGCGCCTCCATCTCGCCGGCCTTCTGCGCCAGGCGGGTTTCCGCATCGGCGAGTGCCACGACCTGCGCCTGGGCGCGCTCGCCCAGGCCGTCGAGGGCCTCCTGGAACCGCACGGTGATGCGCTGGCTGGCGTCGTTGCTGAGCCCGAGCAGCTGGTCGATCTGTTGGCGCACCGCGCCGCCGACCGTCTCGAAGCGCTCGCCGAGGCGGTCGGCCGACCCCGTCGCCAGGTCGACCACGTCGCCGACCCGCGTGCGGATGTCCTCGTGCACGGTGTCGAACGCGCCGTAGATGCGGTTGACCGCGCCCGAGGCCTCGCCGACCATCGCGGCGGCGCGTTGGCGCAGCGCCGCGTCGGCATCGGCGAAGGTGGAGGAGATGCGCTCGGCCGCGTCGCGGCTGGTCGACTCGATGTCGCCGATCTGGCGGTCGAGCGCGTCGCTCTCGTCCTTCAGCCTGGCCGCCGCCTTGGCCGCCGCACGCGCCGCGTTCTCGACCTTGTCGGCCAAGTTGATCGCCGCCTCGTTGACGCCGGAGGTCACGTCGTCGGTCGACTGCCTCAGCTCGTCGGCGCGCCGGCGCAGCGCGTCGCCCGCGCCCTCGATCTGGTCGAGCATGCGCTCGCTGCTCTGGCTGAGCGCCTGGGCGCTCTGCTGGAATCCCTCGCTCGCCTTGCGCACCGCGGCCAGCGTCTGGTCGCCGACGCCGCCGAGCTGCTCCAGCCGCTGGCGCATCGAGCCGTGCATCTCGGCGACCATGCCGCCGACGCGGTCGGCCGCGGCCGCGAGTTCCTGCTGCTGCTGGCGCAGCACGTCGCCGAGGTCGACCGCCTGGCGCCGCAGGTTGTCGCCGAGACCCTCGGCGCGGCCCTGGAGCTGCTCGTTCAGGTCCTCGGTGCGCTGACGCAGCAGCGTCGACACGTCCTCGTTCTGCTTGGCGATCGTGGCCGCGATCGACTCGGCCTGGGCCGCGACGCGCTCGGTCAGCGTGTTGAGGTCCTGCGCGTAGCCCTGGAACGACAGCTTCACGGCGTCGGCCTGGCGCCCGGCGCGCTCGGCCGCGCCCGACAGCTCCTGCGTCTGGTCGCGCAGCGACGCGCCGATCTCCTTGGTGCGGTCGACCGCCTTCTCCGACGCGGCGCTCAAGTCGGCCGACTGCTGCTTCAGCGACTTGTCGAGCTCGGCGCTCTGCACCTTGATGCGCTCGTAGAGCTCGGCCATGCGGTCGACCTGCTGCTGCAGGGTCTCGCGCACGAAGCGCGCCTGCGCCGCCGCCTGGTCGCTGACCTGGGCGATGCCGCTGGTGTGCTGCTGGAAGATGCCGCCGATCGACGCCACGCGCTCGGCCGCGTGCTCCGACGCCTCGACGAGCTGCTGCGCCTGCGACTTCAGGGACTCGGTCACCGCGCCGATGCGGCGCTCCGCCTCGGGATTGGCGTAGGTCAGCATCTCGAGTTGCTGGCGCAGCCCCTCGGTGATGCGGCCGAGGTCGCGCATGCGGCGGCGGTAGGACCCGGCGAGCCACAGGATCGCCAAGGGCATCGACACGCCCGCCATCAGGCCACCGATCTCGTGCGGCAGCAGCGACATCACCTGGGTCCAGCCGAGGTAGCCGAAGAAATAGACTCCACAGGCCGCAATCCAGGCGCCGGCCAGGACCGGGCCGGAGAGCAGGATCGAAAGGACCCGGTCGCCCAGCGGCCCGAGCGCGGCGGGCGCCGACGGCAGGCGCAGCGGGCCCTGCAGCGCCGCTTCCTCCGCCGCGGGGGGGCGCTGGCCGGCCTGGCGCGGCAAGGGCGGCAGCGCCGCCACGGCGCGCGGATCGGCGCGGCGCCGGCCCGGGAGGTCGGTAATCGTAACGCGGTCGGCCATGGCATCGGTCCCAGTGCTTGGCGCTGCGGCGGTCTTGTTTCCGACCGCTCGGCGGCGCCCGATTCAGGCAGGAACTATAGCGGGTTCCGCCGTGATTCGTCGCCCCCGTCGCAACATCGGCCGGGCGGTGCGCTTGCGCGGTCACACCCCTTGGGGCTAGCGTCGCGGCCCTGCCAACCCCAGCCGCCGGCACGCCCATGCAAGACCTGTCCAAGATCCGCGTCATCGCCCATCGCGGCGCCTCGGGCTATGCCCCAGAAAACACGCTTGCCGCCTTCGCTTTGGCGGCCAAGCAGGGCGCACGGGCGATCGAGTGCGACGCCAAGCTGACCCGGGACGGGCAGGTCGTGCTGATCCACGATGACCGGCTGGACCGCACGACCTCCGGGCGAGGGTCGGTCAAGAAATTCGACTTATCGGCAATCCGGAAGCTCGATGCCGGGAGCTGGTTCGGTCCCCGATTCGCCGGGGAGCGGGTGGCGACCCTCAAGGAGGGCTTGGCGCTGTGGGCCGAGACGGGCCTGTTCCCCCAGATCGAGATCAAGCCCTGCTTCGGCCGCGCCGCCGAGACGGGCGCGGCGGTGGCGACCCTGACGGCCAGGGCATGGCCCCGGAGCCTGCCGCGCCCGGTCTTCTCCAGCTTTGCCCAGCGCAGCCTGGCGGCGGCGCGTGAAGTGGCGCCCGAGCTGCCGCGCGCCTGGCTGACCGAACGCCTGCCGCTGGACTGGAAGCGCCGGCTCGAGCGCCTCGACTGTGCTGCACTGCACTGCAGCCATAAATACCTGACCGCAGCCAAGGCGAAGAAGGTGAAGGACGCGGGCTTCGCCCTGCGCTGCTACACCGTGAACGACGCCGCCCGCGCCAAGGAATTGCTGTCCTGGGGCGTCGATGCCGTGTTCACCGACTACCCGGACCGCATCCTCGCGGCGCTGTAACAGCACGACGGTTGCGCGATTTCCGCTGGCCGTCGCGCAACAAAACCGTCATCATTCCGACACAGACCTGCGGCCGCGCCCTGAAATAACCAGGGCTTCCTGTGCAACGCCGTCAGGCATTCGGGAGGGAGAAAAACTCCGATGACGTATGTAGGCAACGCCGGCCGCTGGGCCGGCGCGTTCGCGCTGGCGCTTGGCGCCTGCACCGCCCTCGCCCAGCCGGCGAGCGCGCAGACAGAGATCCAGTGGTGGCACGCGATGACCGGCGCCAACAACGCCGTGATCGAGAAGCTGGCCGCCGACTTCAACGCCGCGCAGAAGGACTACAAGGTCGTCCCGACCTTCAAGGGCAACTACGCCGACACGCTGAACGCCGGCATCGCCGCGTTCCGCGCCGGCAATGCGCCACACATCATGCAGGTGTTCGAGGTCGGCACCGCGACGATGATGGCCGCCAAGGGCGCGGTGAAGCCGGTGCAGGAGATGATGAAGGAGGCCGGCGAGAAGTTCGACCCCGCCGCCTACCTGCCCGCGATCACCGGCTACTACTCGACGGCCAAGGGCGAGATGCTGTCCTTCCCGTTCAACAGTTCGTCGACGGTGATGTGGTACAATAAGGACGCCTTCACCAAGGCGGGCCTGGACCCCGCCAAGCCGCCGAAGACCTGGCCCGAGACCTTCGACTACGCGAAAAAGCTGAAGGCCGCCGGGTATGCCACCTGCGGCGTGTCGAACGCGTGGGTGACCTGGGTACTGATCGAGCAGTTCAGCGCCTGGCACAACGTGCCGATCGGCACCAAGGGCAACGGGCTTGACGGCTTCGACACCGAGCTCAAGTTCAACACGCCGCTGCATCAGCGCCTGCTGACCGACCTGGTCACGCTGCAGAAGGACAAGACCTACGACTACGCCGGCCGCACCAATGCCGGCGAAGGCCGCTTCACCTCGGGCGAGTGCCCGATTTTCCTGACGTCCTCGGCGTTCTTCGGCAACGTCAAGGCGAACGCCAAGTTCGCCTATGGCTCGGCGCCGATGCCCTACTACCCCGACGTCGCGGGCGCGCCGCAGAACTCGATCATCGGCGGCGCCAGCCTGTGGGTCATGGGCGGCAAGAAGGCCGAGGAATACAAGGGCGTCTCGAAGTTCTTCACCTTCCTCAGCGATACCGACCGCCAGGTGTGGCTGCACGTCGAATCGGGCTACCTGCCGATCACCAAGGCGGCCTACGAGAAGGTCAAGGCCTCGGGCTTCTACAAGGACAACCCGGACCGCGAGACGCCGCTGCTCGAGCTGAACAACAAGCCGCCGACCGAGCACTCGCGCGGCCTGCGCTTCGGCAACATGGTGCAGATGCGCGACGTGTGGGCCGAGGAGATCGAGGCGGCGCTGAACGGCACCAAGACGCCCAAGGCGGCGCTGGACGCGGCGGTCGAGCGCGGCAACACGATGCTGCGCCAGTTCGAACGCACGGTGCGCTGAGGAAAGTGACGATACCCGCCCGGCTCCGGCGCGGGCGGGTATCTTCGCGATGCGCAAGGTCGTTTTCCAGGGCAAGCTGCTGCCGCTGCTGCTGATCGCGCCGCAGATCGCGGTCACGGTGCTGTTCTTCTATTGGCCCGCCAGCCAGGCGGTGTGGCAGTCGTTCCTGATCCAGGACGCGTTCGGAACCACCACCGAGTTCGTGTGGTTCGAGAACTACGAGCTGCTGTTCAAGGACAGCAACTACTACAACGCCATCGGCGTGACGGCCGTGTTCTCGACCGCGGTCGCCGTGCTGTCGCTCGGCATCGCGCTGCTGCTCGCGGTGATGGCCGACAAGCAGATCCGGGGCGCCCAGGGCTACAAGACGCTGCTGATGTGGCCCTATGCCGTGGCGCCGGCCGTGGCCGGCGTGCTCTGGCTCTTCATGTTCCAGCCCTCGCTCGGCGTCCTGGCCCAGCTCTTGCGGTCCTGGGGACTGGACTGGAACCCGCTGCTCAACGGCACCCACGCGATGATCCTGGTGATCCTGGCCGCGGCGTGGAAGCAGATCAGCTACAACTTCCTCTTCTTCCTGGCCGGGCTGCAGTCGATCCCGAAGTCGCTGATCGAGGCCGCGGCGATCGACGGCGCCGGCCCGCGCCGGCGCTTCTGGACCATCATCTTCCCGCTCCTGTCACCGACCGCCTTCTTCCTGCTGGTGGTCAACATCGTCTACGTGTTCTTCGACACGTTCGGCATCATCGACGCCGTGACCCATGGCGGGCCGGCGAAGGCGACCGAGACCATGGTGTTCAAGGTGTTCCAGGACGGGCGGCTCGGCGGCGATTTGGGCGGCTCGGCGGCGCAGTCGGTGATCCTGATGGTGCTGGTGATCGCGCTCACCGCCGTGCAGTTCAAGTATATCGAGCGCAAGGTCCACTACTGACATGCGCGGGCGGACTCATGGTTGAACATCGCCCGCTCTCGAAGCTGGTCGCGCACCTGATCCTGTGCCTGGGCGTCGCCGTCGTCGCGTTTCCGGTCTACCTGACCTTCATCGCCTCGACCCACCAGCCCGCCGACATCGTCAACGGCACGATGGGCTTCCTGCCCGGCAGCATGGGCTTAAGCCACTACGCCACCGCGCTGTTCGAGGGCACGAAGCAGATCAAGACCACGCCGGTCCTGCAGATGATGGGCAACAGCCTGGTCATGGCGCTGGTGATCGCGGTCGGCAAGATCGCGATCTCGATCATCTCGGCCTATGCCGTCGTCTTCTTCCGCTTCCCGTTCCGGATGTTCTTCTTCTGGATGATCTTCGTGACGCTGATGCTGCCGGTCGAGGTGCGGATCTACCCGACCTACAAGGTCGTGGCCGATTTGGGGATGCTCAACTCCTATGCCGGGCTGACCATCCCGCTGATCGCGTCCGCGACCGCGACCCTGCTGTTCCGCCAGTTCTTCCTGACCATCCCCGACGAGTTGGTCGAGGCGGCGAAGATCGACGGCGCCGGGCCGATGAAGTTCTTCCGCGACGTGGTGCTGCCGCTGTCGCGCACCAACATCGCGGCGCTGTTCGTGATCCTGTTCATCTACGGCTGGAACCAGTACCTGTGGCCGCTCTTGATCACCACCGACAGCTCGATGGACACGATCGTCTACGGCATCCGGCGCATGATCGTGACG
>JAEULC010000459.1 GCA_016792605.1 Rhodospirillales bacterium | reverse complement strand
CTGTACGCCAAGCTCGGCATCGCGACGCACTACGAACTGTTCGCCATGTTCCTGGAATCCACGGACAATTCGTCGATCGGCACGCTCGGGCCGCTGGCCTCCTCCTCCTTTGGCAGGATGGGATCGACGCAGGCTGCTGGTTGATACTTCAGCCTCGTCCCGTGCAGGTGCGGACGTGGGGTAGGCTGAATCCAAGGGGAGACAATGCGATGAACCGGTTCGTTCTGACGATCGCTGCGGCCACGGCTGCGGTTATGACCCTGGCGTCGCCGATCGCGGCGCAGGAAACACTGATGGTCGGCTCCGAGTGCACGTATTTTCCGTTCAACTACCGCGACTCCGATGGCGTCCTGAAAGGCTATGACATCGACGTCGCCAACGAGATCGGCAAGCGCCTGAAGGCGAAGACCGAGTATGTCTGCATGAAGTTCGACGGGCTGCTCCCGGCGCTGCTGGCCGGAAAGTTCGACCTGATCGCCGCGTCGCTGTCGATCACCGAGGATCGCCGGCAGAAGATCGACTTCTCGGTTCCCTACAGGCTCTCGATCGGCCAGTTCGTGGCGCCCAAGGCGAAGAAGCTGGCGCTCTTCAACGCCGACGGTTCGATCAACAAGCCCGCCTTCAAGGGGGTTCGGATCGGCATCCAGCGCGCGACGACCTACGACAACTGGTTCCAGGCGATCGTGCCCGACGCGAACATCGTGCGCTACGAGGGAGTCGAGGCGATCTACCTGGACCTCAAGTCGGGCCGCGTCGACGCCATCATGACCAACCCGATGAAGACGTATCTGGAATTCCTGAGCAAGCCGGACGGGGCCGGCTTCGAGGTCGTCGGGCCGCAGATCACCGACGAGAAGTATTTCGGCACCGGCGCCGGAATCGGCCTGCGCAAGGGCAACGACGCATTGCTGAAGCGGATCGACGCCGCCATCCTGGACATGAAGAAGGACGGGACGCTCGACAAGTTCAGCAAGCTCTACTTCCCCTTCGCCATCTATCCGGTCAATTGACCGCCTGTTGCAGCCTGAGGACGGTCGGGGCGCCGCGCGGCTTGGCGGCGCCCCCGACGCAAGAACTGCGATAGAGCGGCCGTAGATGGCAGTCGTTGTCGAGTGGCTGGACGCGTTCGCCTGGGGCGCCCTGGTCGTGCTGCGGGTGTTCGTCGTCGCCCTGATTCTGACGGTGATCTGGGGACTGATCGGCGCATCGGCGAAGCTGTCCGACAGCGCCCTCGCGCGCGGCGTGGCGAATGCCTACACAACGGTGTTCCGCGGCACGCCCGAACTGCTGGTGCTGCTGATCATCTATTTCGGCTCGGCGGTCACGCTGACCGGCATCGCCAAGATGGTGGATCCGAGCGTCAAGTTCATCGGCATCCCGCCGTTCTGGGCCGGGTCGCTGGCGATCAGCCTCATCGTCGGCGCCTATGCCACGGAAACTTTTCGCGGAGCGTTCCTGGGGGTCGATCGCGGCCAGGTGGAAGCGGCGCGGGCGCTGGGGCTTTCGCCCGGCCAGACCTTCTTCTACGTGCGCCTGCCGCAGATGTGGCGCCTGGCGCTGCCGGCCTTCGGCAATCACATGAACTCGCTGATCAAGGACACGGCGCTGCTGTCGGTTATCGGCGTGGAAGAGATCATGTATGCCGCCGACCGCGCCACCGCGATGACCAACAAGCCCTTCACGATGTACCTGGTGGTCGCGATCATCTACCTCGCCTTCGTGTCGGTGATCATCAAGACCGTGGCGGTGCTCGAGGTCTACGCCAACCGGCACCTGGAACGGACGCGATGAACTTCGAGATCGCGCTGGTCTGGGAGAGCCTGCCGAAGATCGTCGAGGGCATGGGCCTGACGATCGAGCTGCTGCTCATCTCGCTGACGCTCGGCACGGCGCTGTCCGTGGTGCTGGTGCTGATGCGGATCAGCGGGATCCCGGCGCTGGTCTGGCCGGCTTTCCTCTACATCTACGTCTTTCGCGGCACGCCGATGCTGGTGCAACTCTTCATCGTCTATCACGGTCTCGCGCAGTTCGAGTTCGTTCGCAACAGCGTCTTGTGGGTGTTCCTGCGCGAGCCGTTCTGGTGCGCGATCATCGCCTTCTCGCTGAACGTCGCCGCCTACACCGCAGAAATCCTGCGCGGCGGCATCCAGGGGGTCGATCGCGGCCTGCACGAAGCCGGACGGGCGCTGGGCCTGAAGCCGTATCAGCGCTTCCTGCACGTGACCGCCCCCATCGCCATCCGGCTCTCCCTGCCGGCCTATGGCAACGAGATCATCAGCCTGCTGAAGGGCACGGCGCTGGTCAGTCTGATCACGATGTACGACATTACCGGCGTTGCCCGGACGATCGTCGCGCGCACGTTCGCGCCCTATGAGATCTTCGTATCGGCGGCGATCGTGTATCTGTGCCTGACCTGGCTGATCCAGCGCGGGGTCGGGCTAGCCGAGCGCCGGTTCGGCCGCTACGTCAGAAGGTGAGGACGACCATGACCGACCCGGCCCGGCCCATCATCCTGCTCGACCGCGTCACGAAATCCTTCGGCGCCTTCCAGGCGCTCAAGGGCGTCAGCCTCGAGATCGCCCGCGGCCAGAAGGTCGTCGTGTGCGGTCCCTCGGGTTCCGGCAAGTCGACCATGATCCGCTGCATCAACCGGCTCGAGGAGCACAATGGCGGCCGGATCGTCGTCGACGGCATCGAACTTACCGCCTCGATCAAGGACATCGATGCCGTGCGGCGCGAGGTCGGCATGGTGTTCCAGCAGTTCAACCTTTTCCCGCACCTGACGGCGGTGGAAAACCTGATGCTGGCGCCGCGGTTGGTACGCAAGATGCCGCGCCGCGAGGCGCGCGAGCTCGCCATGCACTACCTGGAGCGGGTGCACATTCCCGAGCAGGCGGACAAGTACCCCAGCCAACTCTCCGGCGGGCAGCAGCAGCGCGTGGCGATCGCACGGTCGCTGTGCATGAAGCCGCAGATCATGCTGTTCGACGAGCCCACCTCGGCGCTCGACCCGGAGATGATCAAGGAAGTGCTGGACGTGATGGGCGAGCTGGCGGCCGAAGGCATGACGATGATCGTGGTGACGCACGAGATGGGCTTCGCGCGCTCGGTCGCGGACCTGGTGATCTTCATGGACAAGGGCGAGATCGTCGAGCAGGGCCCGCCGGCAACGTTCTTCGCCAATCCGCGCAACGAACGGACCAAGACCTTCCTCGGCCAGATCCTGACGCATTGACCCGACAAGGAACCACCAGCGATGCCAAGAAGCGCCGTTCCCGCGACCGAGCCCAAGGGTCGCGCCCTCGATCGCCTGATCGCCTTCGCCCGGCGTCTTGCGGACGAGAGCGGCAAGATCCTGTTGCCCGCCAATGCGCGCCGGCCGCGTGTCGAGCTGAAGCCGGACCGCAGCCTGGTGACCAGGATCGACCGTCGGATCGAGCGCCGGCTGCGCGGGCTGATCCGGGCCGAGTTCCCCGACCACGGCGTGCTGGGCGAGGAAGCCGGCGGCCAGAACGTGGACGCCGACCTGCTGTGGGTGATCGACCCGATCGACGGCACGGCCCCGTTCGTGGCCGGCGTTCCCGTGTTCGGTACGCTGATCGCCCTGCTCTATCGCGGCGAGCCCATCGTCGGCGTCATCGACCACCCGGTGACGCGCGACCGCTGGGTCGGCGCCCGCGGCCGCCCGACGACGCGCAACGGCCGCCGCTGCACGACGCGGTCCTGCGGCGCGATCGCCGATGCGCTGCTGTCGGCGAGCAACCCCGACTTCTTCAAGGACAATGATCGCCCGGTCTTCGAGGCGCTGCGCTCGCGCACGCAGTGGCGGATCTATGGCGGCAGTTGCTTCAGCTACGGCCTGCTTGCGTCCGGACGCACCGACATCGCCATCGACACCGGCCTCAGTATCCACGACTACGCGGCGTTCCGGCCGGTGATCGAGGGGGCGGGTGGCGTCATAACGGACTGGGAAGGGGCGCCGATCACCTTGCGGACCGGGCGGCGCATCCTCGCGGCCGGCGATCCGGCACGCCACCGCGAGGCGCTGGCCGTGCTGCGCCGCGCGATGAAGCGCAAGGCGCGGTAGGCCGGCGGGCCTAGCCCTTCAGCACGGTCAGCACGCGCTCGGGCGTCATCGGCATCGCGGGCATGCGCTTGCCCGTCGCGCGGGCGATGGCGTTGGCCACGGCGGCGGCGGGCGGGATGATCGGCACTTCCCCGACGCCGCGCAGGCCATAGGGCACGCCGGGTACCGGCGTCTCGATGATCACGCATTCGATCGGCGGCAGGTCGAGCGCCGTCGGGATGCGGTAGTCGAGCAGGTTGGCGTTGCGCAGCCGGCCGTCGGCGTCGTAGTCGAAGCCCTCGGTCAGCGCCCAGCCAAGACCCTGCGCCACTGAGCCTTCGATCTGCCCCTCCACGCCCGTGGGATTGACGGCGCGGCCGACATCCTGGAACGCGGTGTAGCGCAGCACCGTCACCTGGCCCGTGGCCGGGTCGATCTCGACATCCGCCACCTGGACGCCGATCTCGACGCCGAGCGGCAGGCGCGTCGACACGCCGCTGGCCACGATCGGTCCTTCGAGCATCGACGCGCGCGCGAGCGCGGCCAGGGTGATGCTGGGACCATCGGCGCGGCCCGTGTGGAACGCCTTGTCCGCATAGACCACATCCGCGGCCGTGCACTGCAGCTGCTCGGCGGCGCGTGTCTTGAGCTGCGCGATCATCTGCTGGCAGGCGTCGTAGACCGCGGCCGCCATGGTGCGCGTGACGCGGCTGCCGGCGGAGATGTTGGTGAAGGCCACCGACTTGGTGTCGGCCAT
>JAEULC010000414.1 GCA_016792605.1 Rhodospirillales bacterium | reverse complement strand
CAACGGCCAGGCGGTGATCCACGCCACGCGCATGGACCAGGCCACCAACGAGCTGCAGAACGTCGTCGTGTTCCTGTACCAGGGCGCCGACAAGTTCGCCGGACGGCTCGACGCGGCCGCCAGCCGGCTCGGCAACGGCGTGTGGCACCTGGAGCGGGTGAACGTCTCGCTGCCCGACCAGCCGACCAGCTTCGCGCCGACCTACGAGCTGCCGACCGACCTGACGCTGGAACGCATCCAGGACAGCTTCGCCTCGCCCGACACGATGTCGTTCTGGGACCTGCGCGGCTTCATCAGCACGCTGGAAAAGGCGGGATTCTCGGCCCACCGCCACCGGCTGCGTTTCCACGCGCAGCTCGCCGTGCCGCTGCTGCTTTGCGCCATGGTGCTGATCGCAGCCACGTTTTCGCTCCGGCCCACGCGGCGCGGCGGCACCGCCTACATGGTGCTCGGCGGGGTGATTGCCGGGTTCCTGCTGTTCTTCATCTCCGACATCGTGTTCGCGCTCGGCCTGTCGGCGACGATCCCGGCCATCCTCGCCGCCTGGACGCCCGCCGGGGTCAGCTCGATGCTGGGCGCGGCGATGCTGCTGCACCTCGAGGACGGCTGATGCGCGCGCGCCGCTGCCCCCTTCTCGCTGCGCTCGCGTTCCTGGCAGCCGTGCTGGCGGCGGCGCCCGCGCGCGCGCAGGGGCCGACCTTCGATTCGTCGCAGGCCGCCGTCATCACCGCCGACGAGGTCACCTACGACAACGAGCTCGGCGTCGTCGTGGCGCGCGGCGCGGTCGAAGTGACGCAGGGCGACCGGACGCTGCTGGCCGACACTGTCACCTACAACCAGCGCAGCAACACGGTGATCGCGTCCGGCAACGTCAGCGTCATCGAGCCGACCGGCGAGGTGATGTTCGCGGACTACATGGAACTCTCCGACGCGATGAAGGAGGGCGTGATCCGCGATATCCGCATCCTCCTTACCGACAACTCGCGCATGGCGGCGAACGGCGCGCGGCGCACCGGCGGAAACCGGACCGAGATGTCGAAGGGCGTGTTCAGTCCCTGTAAGCCGTGCGAGGAGGATCCGTCGCGCGCACCGCTGTGGCAGCTCAAGGCCAAGCGCATGGTCCATGACCAGGCCGAGAAGGTCGTGCGCTACAACGACGTCTTCATGGAGATGTTCGGCCTGCCCGTCGGCTACACGCCCTATCTCCAGCATCCGGACCCGACCGTGAAGCGCCAGTCGGGCTTCCTGACCCCGACCAACGTGATCGGCAACGGCCTCGGCTTCATGAGCGGCGTGCCGTACTACTGGGTGATCGACGATGCCAGCGACATGACCCTGCTGCCGATGTACAGCAGCAAGAAGGGTCCGCTCGGCCGGATGGAGTACCGCCACGCCTATTCGAATGGCCTGCTGCTGGTCGACGGCAGCGTCACCCGCACCGACCGCGGCATCCAGCCGCTGTTCGGCGACGACGAGCCGGCCACGACCGAGGAAAACGAGATCCGCGGCCATATCTTCGGCCGCGGCCGCTGGGACGTGAACGATACCTGGCGCACCGGCTTCGACGTGCAGCGCGCCAGCGACAAGACGTTCCTGTCGACCTACCGGATCAGCAACCTGCAGCTCTATAACCAGAACGTCCAGACCCTGACCTCGAACGCCTATGTCGAGGGCTTCATGGGCCGCAGCTACGCCGCCGCCAACGCCTACGCGTTCCAGGGCCTGCGCTCCTTCGACACGCTGCGCACGACGCCCTACGTCCCGGTCATGTGGGACTACAACTTCATGAGCGAGGCGCAGTCGCATGGCGGGCGCTTCAACCTCGACGCCAACACCATGGTGCTGGAGCGCAACGACGGCGCCGACAGCCGGCGCATGTCGTTCATCACCGGCTACCAGGTGCCCTACTACTCGCCGATCGGCGAGGTGTACAAATTCTCGGCCACCGTCCAGGGCGACGTCTACAGCGTCAACAACGTGCGCGATCCGGGGCGGCCCGACGTCGAGCACGACGACGTCACCGGCCGGCTGTTCCCGCAGCTCGGCGTGCAGTGGAGCCTGCCGTTCTTCCGCCAGGGCGAGGAATACCGCCAGGTGATCGAGCCGGTGCTGGGCGGGTTCCTGGCGCCCAACGGTCACAACCCGGCCTCGATCCCCAACGAGGACAGCGTCGACATCGAGTTCGACGACACGCGCTTCTTCAGCGCCAACCGCTTCACCGGCACCGACCGCGTCGACGGCGGCGCCCGCGGCATCTACGGCCTGCGCAGCGGCGTCTATCATTCCAGCGGTGCCTATGCGACCGGCTTCTTCGGCCAGAGCTACAACCTGCGGCAGAACGAGGAGTTCACCGAAGGCTCGGGCATGGCCGGCCACCGCAGCGACTACGTCGCCCGGCTCGAGGTGTCGCCGCACCCCTGGTTCGACGTCATCTCGCGGTTCCGCCTGAACAAGGACGATTTCGGCATCGAGCGCAACGAGACGATCGCCGTGATCGGCCCGCCGATCCTGCAGCTCTCGGGCTCCTACCTCCGCGCGCCCTCGACCGAGTTCTCGAACGGCCGGGTGCAGCAGGTCAGCGGCGTGCTGTCGTCCAAGGTCAACGAGAACTGGTCGGTCCGCGCCTACGGCATCCGGGATCTCAACAACGGCAACGACCTCGGCTGGGTCAACTATGGGGCCGGCGCCACCTACGAGGACGAGTGCTTCATCTTCGACGTGCGCTGGCTCAGGACCTTCACGGCCAGCGAAGAGATCGATCCGGGCGATACCATCTACTTCAAGCTGTCGTTCAAGCTGCTCGGCGACTTGGCGGGCGGCTTCGATGCGCCTAAGATCAACGGCGGCAACGTGTTCGGATCGAACAATTGATGCGACGCTGGATCGAATCGGCCCTCAGGACCGGCCGGACCACCGTACCGGCGCTGGTCGTGCTGGCGCCGGCAGTGCTCATGATTGCCGCGGCGATGCCATGGCCGGCCGCGGCGCAGGACATGCAGCGCATCGCCGCCATCGTCAACGACGACATCATCTCCTATTTCGACCTCGACGCGCGGGTGAAGTTCACGCTGGTCTCCTCGAACGCCCAGGACACGCCGGACAACCGCAAGCGGTTCCAGCAGCAAGTCCTGAAAGGCATGATCGACGAAAAGCTGCAGCGCCAGGAGGCCAACAAGCAGAGCATCAAGATCTCCGAGCAGGAGATCGGCCGCGCCATCGGCGACATCGAGAAGCAGAACGGCATGCCCGCCGGCGGCCTGGACAGGTTCCTCAGCTCCAGCAATGTGCCGAAATCGACGCTCACGCAGCAGGTCGAGGCGCAGCTCGCCTGGCAGAAGCTGGTGCAGCGAAAGATCAAGCCGCGGGTCGACATCGGCGACGACGAGATCGAGGAAACCCTGAAGCGCATGGAGGCCAATCGCGGCCTGCCCGAAATGCACCTCGCAGAGATCTTCCTGGCGATCGACTCGCCCGAGCAGGAAGACGAGGTCCTGAAGAACATGGACCGGATCATCGAGCAGCTCGGGCGCGGCGGGCGCTTTCCCAGCATCGCCCGCCAGTTCTCGCAGAGCGCCAGCGCGGCCGCGGGCGGCGACCTGGGCTGGGTGCAGCAGGGCCAGATCGACGAACAGATCGAGCTTGTCGTGCGCCAGATGCCGGCCTCGACGATTTCCAAGCCGATCCGCACGGTCGGGGGCGTCTACCTGATGGCCGTGATCGAGAAGCGCGAGGCCGGCGGCGTGGGCCCGGCGCGCATCAAGCTGCAGCAGGGGATGCTGCCGGTCCCGCCGCGCGCGCCGCCCGGCGACATCGATGCGGCGAAGGCCCAGCTCGATTCCGCCGCCAAGGGCGCGGCCGACTGCCAGGCCTATGACCAGGCGATCAAGCAGGTGCCGCGTGCCCGCTCCGTGAACCTGCCCGAAATGTCGGTCAACGAGCTGCCCGGCCCGCTTCGCCAGACCGTCGAAGGCTTGAAGATCGGCCAGGCGATGCCGGCGCAGCAGGTCGACGCGGGCACGGTGATGGCGCTGATGGTGTGCGCCCGCATCGAGCCGGAGCCCACACCGCTGCCGGGCCGCGACGACATCAAGGAACGCCTGACGCAGCAGCGCGTGGACCTTATGTCGCGCCGCTACCTGCGCGACCTGCGCCGCGCCGCCTTCGTCGACCTGCGGGTGTGAGCGCGCCTTCTGGCGACAGCGACGGGGCCGGCGGCGGCCTGCCGCCCCTGCGCGACGTCATCCAGCGCCATGGCCTCGCCGCCAAGAAGTCGCTCGGCCAGCACTTCCTGCTCGACCTCAACCTGACGCGCCGCGTCGCCCGCGCGGCCGAGGACCTCAGCGGCGCCAGCGTGATCGAGATCGGCCCCGGCCCCGGCGGGCTGACGCGCGCGCTGCTCGAGTCGCCGGCGGCGCGCGTGGTGGCGATCGAGCGCGACGGGCGCGCCGTGGCGGCGCTGGCCGAGCTCGAGGCCGCCTATCCCGGCCGGCTGACCGTGGTCGAGGGCGACGCCCTGGCGATCGACCCTGCGTCCTTGTGCCCCGCGCCACGGCACATCGTCGCCAACCTGCCCTACAACGTCGCCACGCCCCTCCTGATCGGCTGGCTCAAGCGGATCGACGACTATGCCTCGCTGACCCTGATGTTCCAGAAGGAGGTCGCGCAGCGCCTCGTCGCCCGCCCGCGCGAGGCGGCCTATGGCCGGCTGGCGGTGCTGACGCAGTGGGCCTGCGAGGCGAAGCTGGTATTCGACATCCCCGCCAGCGCGTTCGTGCCGCCGCCCAAGGTCACGTCCAGCGTCGTGCGCCTGCGTCCGCGCGCCACCCGCGAAGCGGTGGATGTCGCCCTTCTGGAGCGGGTGACCCAGGCCGCCTTCGGCCAGCGGCGCAAGATGCTGCGCCAGAGCCTGAAGTCGCTCGGAGTCGATGCGGTCGCACTGCTGGCCGCCTGCGGCATCGCGCCGGAGAAGCGCGCCGAGGAGCTGGACGTGGCCCAGTTCTGCGCGCTGGCGCGGGCGCTCGCCGCGATGGCGGCTACTGGCCCTCGCGCAGCGACTTGACGAAGTCGTTGAGGCCGATCTGCCGGTGGCGGCGGTGGCGCTCGGCGCGCAGGATCGCCTGCACCGCCTCGGCGCTCTCCTCGATATCCCGGTTGATGACGATGTAGTCGTATTCCTCGTAGTGCGTCATCTCGTCAGCGGCCTTGGCCATGCGCTGGGCGACGACCTCGTCGCTGTCCTGGGCCCGGCCGCGCAGGCGCCGCTCCAGCTCGGCGGTCGAGGGCGGCAGCACGAAGACGCTGACCAGGTCGGCGCGGGCCTGCTCGGCGAGCTGCTGCGTGCCCTGCCAGTCGATGTCGAACAGCACGTCCTGGCCGGCGTTCAGCGCCTTCGCCACCGGGGCGCGCGGCGTGCCGTAGTAGTTGCCGAAGACCTTGGCCCACTCCAGCAGCTCCTGCCGGTTGCGCATGAGCTCGAAGCTGGCCAGGTCGGTGAAGTGGTAGTCGCGCCCCGCCACCTCGCCCGGGCGCTTCGGCCGCGTCGTCGCCGAGACCGACATGTGCAGGTTCCGGTCGCGCTCCAGGAGCTTGCGCGAGATCGTGGTCTTGCCCGCGCCCGACGGCGAGGACAGGACCAGCATCAGGCCGCGGCGGCGCGGGACGAAAGGTTCCATGGGTCGGATCGGCTACTCGACGTTGGCTGCCTGCTCGCGCAATTGCTCGATCGCCGTCTTCAGGTCAAGCCCGATTCGGGTCAGGTCCATGTCGGCGGACTTCGAGCACAGCGTGTTGGCCTCGCGGTTGAACTCCTGGCACAGGAAGTCGAGCTGGCGCCCGACCGCCCCTCCGCGCTTCAAGAGATCGCGCGCCGCGGTCAGGTGCGAAACCAAGCGATCTAGCTCCTCGCGCACGTCGGCCTTGGCGGCGATCAGCGCCGCCTCCTGCATCAGGCGGTCCTCGGTCAGCGCCGGCGACGCGTCGAGCAGCGCCTGCACCTGCTGCTTCAGCCGTGCCTTGATCGCGTCCGGCTGGGCCGCCGCGGTCTGGCCGGCGCGGCCGACCAGGGCCTCGATCTCGGCCAGGCGCTGCAGCAGGATCTGCTCGACCCGCGCCCCCTCGGCGGCACGCGCGGCGACAAGCTGCTTCAGCGCCTCGGCCATGCCCGCCAGCATCGCCTGGTGGCGCGCCTCGCGGGCCGCCTCGTCCTCGTCCTCGACGATGGGTTCGACGACGCCGCGCACGGCCAGCAGCGCGTCCATCCGGGGCGGGCCGGGATCGACCCGGCCCCGGAACGACTCCGCCAGGCCCAGCAGCTGCTCGATCATCTGGGTATTGATCCGGTACTGGCCTCCGCCCGTCTCCTCGGCGACCTGCAGGTTGATCGTCACCGAGCCGCGCTTGATCTTTTCCGGCACGGCGGCGCGGACCGGCACCTCCAGCGCCTCCGATCCCGGCGGCAGGCGCAGGCGGACGTCCAAGCCGCGGGAATTGACGCTGCGCAGCTCCCAGGTCCAGCCCCGCGTCCCAAGGCGGCCGGCAGCGCGGGCGAATCCGGTCATGCTGGCGATCGGCAAGGCGGGGGTCTCCTGCGGGGCAGCCGGTATCTCTCGGCGGGCGGGCACTTTATACTCGCGGCCCAGCGCAACAACCAGCGGCTTCAGCCCCCTCACAGCCACGTCGCAGGATGCAGCCACGCTCGATCCTCATCACCGGCGCGTCCAGCGGCCTCGGCGCGGCGCTGGCGGCGGCCTACGCGGCGCCGGGCGTCACCCTGCACCTGGGCGGGCGCGACCGCGGCCGGCTGGCGCTGGTGGTGGATCGCTGCCGGCTCTTGGGCGCGCGGGCCAGCGGGGCCGCGATCGACGTGACCGACGCCGCGGCGATGGCGGCCTGGATCAACGCCGCCGACGCCCTGGCGCCCCTGGAACTGGTGATCGCCAATGCCGGCGTCTCGGCCAGCGGCACGCGCGCCCTGTCCTCGGGCGACGGGCCGGCGGTGACCCGCCAGATATTCCGCATCAATCTCGACGGCGTGCTGAACACCGTGCTGCCGGCCCTGGAGCGCATCCGGGCGCGGCCGGCGCCGGGCAAGCGCCTGCGCGGCCAGGTCGCGCTGGTGGGCTCGCTGGCGGGCCTCAGGGGCATGCCGGGCTCGCCCGCCTACTCCGCCAGCAAGGCCGCGGTCCGGGCCTGGGGGCAGGCCCTGGCAATCCGCC
>JAEULC010000403.1 GCA_016792605.1 Rhodospirillales bacterium | reverse complement strand
CCCGGCGACGAAGCGGTTGGCCGGGTGGTGGTAGATCTCGGGCGGCGTGCCGAGCTGGGAGATCCTGCCCTGCTCCATCACCGCGATCCGGTCCGACATGATCAGGGCTTCCTCCTGGTCATGGGTCACGAACACGGCGGTCAGGCCGAGCTGCTGCTGCAGCCGGCGGACCTCGAGCTGCATCTGCTCGCGCAGCTTGCGGTCGAGCGCGCCGAAGGGCTCGTCGAGCAGCAAGAGGCTCGGCCCGAACACCACGGCGCGGGCCAGGGCCGCGCGCTGCTGCTGCCCGCCCGAGAGCTGCTTGGGCAGGCGCTCGCCCAGCGCGGCCAGGTCGACCATCTTCAGCGCCTCGGCGACCCTGGCCTTGATCTGGTCCTTCGGCGCCTTCCGCATCTCGAGCGGAAAGGCGATGTTCTCCGCCACGGTCATGTGCGGGAACAGGGCATAGTTCTGGAACACCATGCCGATGTCGCGCTTGGCCGGCGCCACGAAGGTGACGTCCTTACCGCCAAGGAAGACCGTGCCCTCGTCCGGCATCTCGAAGCCGGCGATGACCTTGAGCAGCGTCGTCTTGCCCGAGCCCGAGGGCCCGAGCAGGGTCAGGAGCTCGCCCTTCCTGACCGCGATGTCGACGCCCCCCAGGGCGACGACGGAACCGAAGCGCCGCACGGCGCCGACGACGGAGAGCCCGGGCTCTGCCGCCGCCGGCGCCGCCGCGCCATCGGGATTCTGCTGGATGGAAGCCCGCTGCATCCCCGGATGTTACTTCTGCAACATCCAGCGCTGCCAGCGCTCTTCCATCGCCTTGCCGTTTTCGTTCCACCAGGCGAGGTTGGTCCAGAACTGGCCCGGCAGGTTCTCGGCCGCGGTCGGCAGGTAGGGCACCATGGCCGGGCTCGTGTACTTGCTGGCCTCCAGGTTCAGGCCCGGGTAGCCGATGATGTCGGCATACATGCCCTGCGGCTTCGCCTCGGCCGCCAGCGCCAGGAACTTCTGGCCCCAGTACACGTCCTTGGCGCCCTTCGGGATGCCGAAGGCCGATTCCTTGATCGCCCCGTGGTTCCACTCGATCAGGATCGGCGCGCCGTTCTTGATCGCGCCGTAGTAGCGGCCGTTCCAGGCCGTGCCGATGACCGCTTCCTTGTCGATCAGGATCTGGGCCGACTGCGCGCCCGTCGTCCACCAAACGGCGACGTGCTTCTTGATCTGGTCGAGCTTCTTGAACGCACGGTCCACGTCGAGCGGGTAGAGCTTGTCCTTCGGCACGCCGTCGGCGATCAGCGCGAACTCAAGGTTGTCCGTCGGCGAGTTCTGCATCGTGCGCGGCCCGGGGAACTTCTGGACGTCCCAGAAATCCGCCATCGTCTTCGGCCGGTTGCCTTCCTTGAACACGTCCGAGCGGTAGCCCATGACCGTCGAGTAGACGCCCTTGGGGAACACGAACTTGCGGTCGCGCAGGTGCTGCGGGAACTCGTTCAGGTTGATGATCTTGAGGTCGAGCGGCTCCAAGAGGCCCGACTGCTCGGCCCGGATCGCGTCCTGGCCGCCGATCTCTGTCACCGTCCACTCGACATTGCCGCTGCCGACCATCGCCCGCAGCTTGCCCATGTCGACCGGGCTGGTGTTCACCACCTTGATGCCGTAGCGCTTCTCGAACTCGGAGTAGAACGCCTTGCGCATGGCGTTGGCCATGTCGCCGCCCGAGTCGTTGACCACGATCTGCGCCGGCTTCGGCGGCTCGGCCTGCGCCCACGCCAGCGACGTCTGCGCCAGCACGGCCAGCGCCGCGCCGGCGAGCGCGAGGCCCGGCTTCTTCCACAATCCCTGCATGATGCTTCTCCTCCTGTCCCGTTTGATCGTAGCGAACTACTTGAGGCCCAGGAACCGGGCCGCGTTGTCGTGAACCCACTTGCGCTTCACGCCATCCTTCAGCGGCAGCGCCGCGATCTCGTCCAGGCAGCGGTCGACCGGCAGCGCGGGGTAGGACGAGCCGAAGATGATCCGGTCCTGCAGCACCGTGTTGCCGTACTGCAGCAGCCCGCCATAGCCCGAGTTCTCGATCCCCAGCACCTTGGGCCGCACCGCGACCAGGCCGATCGAGACGTTCGGGTGGCGCCAGGCGACCGCGATCAGCTCATGCACCCACGGGAAGCCCGGGGGCGAGGCGCAGACGCGCAGCTCGGGGAAATGCACCATCACCGTGTCCAGCTTCTTCGGCTGGCCGTGGTCCATCGCGGTGTCGATCGAGAAGTTCACGCTGGTATGCAGGTTCAGCGGGATGTCCAGCTCGATGCACTTGGCGTAGAGCGGGTACATCCTGGGGTCGTCGATATCGATCTTGTTCTCGAAGCCCTGGATGTTGAGCCCGCGCAGCCCCAGCTCCTTGACCGCGTATTCCAGCTCGCGCAGCGCCGTCATGCCCTTGTGCGGGTCGACGCCGGCGAAGCCGATATAGCGCGGCCCGTGCTTCTTGCAGAACGCCGCCACGTCCTCGTTGGTGACGCGGTAGCCGAAGGTCGTCTCCAGGTCCTTGCCCTTGACCACGACGTGCTTCGCGCCCAGGCGCTCGTACATCGCGAGATAGTCCTTGAGCGTCTCCTCGGTCGCGGGCTTGCGCGTCGGCGAGTCGCCGCTGTCGCGATAGACGCGGCGGTAATTGAAGAGATGCGGCGCCGTCTTCGCGAGCTCGGGCGATTGCGGCACGCTGGAGAAGTCGATGAAATCCGTCACAGCCATTTCCCTGAAACGCGGTCGAAACTGCCCGTGCGCAGGTCCGCCACGCCCTGGACCAGCACCTGCTTGGCGATCTTCTCGGACGGCGTCTTCGGCAGCTTGTCGATGTAGCTGACGTAGCGCGGCACCTTGAACTTGGCGAGGTTGGTCTCGCAGAACTGGACGACCTTCTCCGGCGGCAGGTCGGTTGGCTTCACCCCCGGCTTCAGCACCAGGTAGACCTTGACCTCCTGCCCGCGCGTGTCGTCGGGCACCGGCACGGCGGCGGCCTCGACGATCTCCGGCATGCCGCGCAGCACCGCCTCGACCTCGCGCGCGGCGATGTTCTCGCCGGCGCGGCGGATCATGTCCTTCAGGCGGCCGACGATGTAGAAGTAGCCGCGCTCGTCCTGGCGGAACAGGTCGCCGGTGCGGAACCAGCCGTCTTTCAGCGCCTGCGCGGTCGCCTCGGGCTTGTTGTAGTAGCCCTGCAGCATGCCGGGGCCGCGGACCTGCAGCTCGCCGATCTCGCCCTGCTTAACCGGGTTGTCGTTCTCGTCGACGATCCGGGCCTCGCGGTAGGGCGACGGCTTGCCGCAGGCGCCGGAGCCCACCATGTCCGTCGCCTCGATCGGCATGAACAGGCCCGAGCCGATCTCGGTCATGCCGAAGGCCTCGCGGGCAATGAAGTCGAACCGCTCCTCCAGCGCCTTGTGGTTCTCCTTGTGCAGGCCGTAGCAGTTGACGCGGATGATCTGGTTCTTGCGGTCGTCAGGGTGCGGCGGCTGCTTGAAGGCGAGCTCGGGGAAGAGCGTGAACTGGATGCCGTGGTCGCGCACCCAGCCCATGAAGCGGCTGGCGCTCTGGCGCCGTGCCGCGAACAGCGTGCCGCGCTGGTGGAAGGCCATCAGCATCAGCCACTGCGGGTCCATGTAGAAGAACGGCGTCGCGGCCAGGATGCGCTTGATGTCGCGGCCGTCGCGGAAGGCGTTCACGCGGCTGATGTTGAGCCAGTACCGGTGCGGCAGCATGCACCCCTTGGGGAACCCGGTGGTGCCCGAGGTGTACTGGATGTTCATCAGGTCATCGACGCCGACCGCCTCGGGCGCGATGAAGTCGGTGCGCTGGCCGTCGCTCAGGGCATCCCAGCGGCGGAATCCGCCGTCGCCCTTGCCGACGACGAAGATCTTGTCGGGCGTGATCTTGCCCGGGAACGGCGTCAGGCCCGCCAGCGTGGCCAAGCAGTCCTCGTGGATGATCAGCCAGTCGGCCTCGCCGTCCTCGATGACATAGGTCATCTCGCGGCCGGTATAGGCGATGTTCATCGGCAGCATCACGGCGCCGAGCCGCCCCAGCGCCAGCCAGGTGATCGGCATGGCGATGATGTTCGGCAGCATCACCCCGACATGGTGGCCCTTCCTGATGCCGCGATGGGCCAGGCCGTTGGCGAGCTGGTTCACCCTGTTCTGGAGCTGGGCATAGGTAGCGGTCTCTTCGCTCTCGAAGAAGTTCAGCGCCTGGCGGTCCGGCGCCTCAGCCGCCGCCGCGTCCAGAAGCGCGCCAATGCTGGGCAGCACCGGGGCCTGCTCGATCTTCCGCCGGCGCTCTTCCAGCGGCGCCACCTGCACGCTCAACACTTCCTGCCGCGACAATGCCCCTCGACCCCCATGAAACAAATTCCTCTGAAAACTATCCGATGAAACATTTGTTTCGTCAACCGGCAAACCGGCCGGTCAGCCGCCCCGCGTCTTATCCTCCCAGTAGATGCCGAAGCGCTGGCGCCGGTCGAACTCGGCCTTGACCCGGTCGACCGCGGCTTGGCCGCCGCGCGCCACCAGGTGACAGACAAGTGCTTCCAGCAGCACCATTTTCGGCACCATCGAGTGGTAGAAGGACGCGCTTTCGTTCGGCACCAGGAACACATGCTGGGCGCGCTGGGCGATCGGCGAAAGCGCCGTGTCGGTCATCGCGATGACGCCGGCCCCCTGGTCGGCGGCGTAGTTCACCGCCTTCACGGCCTCGATCGCGTAAGGGTCGGCGCTCAGCGCGATCAGCGTGTCCTTGGGCCCGATGCCGCCCAACTCGTCGATCAGCATGCCCATGCGGTCCTCGAGCAGGATCACCTGCGGCAGGAAGACGCTGAGCACGTAGTGGAAATAGAAGGCCGGCGCGTAGTTCGAGCGCATCCCAAGGATGTAGATGCGGCGCGACTTGAACAGGCGGTTTCCGGCGGCCTCGACCGCGGCCGGGCTGATCTCGCCCAGCATCCGCGTGATGTTGCGGATCTGCACCTCGCCGGCGGCGCGGTAGGCGCGTTCGAACCCGCGCCCGCCCTTGTAGGACAGGAGCTGGCGCGCGTCGGTAGCGTAGCGCGCGGCGCCGGAATGCATGCCGTCGCGGAACACGTCGCGGAAGTCCTGGTAGCTGTCGAAGCCCAGGTGCTTGGCCAGGCGCACCAGCGTCGCCGGGCTGACCTTGGCGTGCTGCGCCACCTTGCGCAGGGGGTAGAGGGCGATGAAGGCCGGTTCCTTCAGCGCGTAGCGCGCCGCGCCGCGAAGCTGCGGCGTCAGGCCGTCGTACTCCGATTCCAGGCGGGCCCGGATGCTGGCGATGTCGATCATCGGCGACCCTGATGCCCCGGCCCGCCCTCCCACGTCAAGCCTTGCCAGGCAGGCGCCGGCGGGGCCTCGCCCATGTCCCAGTACAGCCCCGCCATCATGCGCAGCCCCTCGCGCATCAGCGGCGCCAGCACGTGCTCGTTCGGCGCGTGCTGCGAGCACGAGGCATAGGAATGCGGCACCCAGATCGTCGGCATGCCGAGCACGTCGGCGAAGCAGTCGTTGGGCAAAGTGCCCCCGAGATTGGGCAGCATCGCCGGCTTGGCGCCGGTGGTGCGCTGGATCGACGCCGCCGCCCAGTGCGCGACCGGATGCTCGGGATCGAGCCGCGTCGCCGGGTGCGACTCCTTGCGCGCCGCCGACAGCTTCACCTGCGGA
>JAEULC010000384.1 GCA_016792605.1 Rhodospirillales bacterium | reverse complement strand
CAACGGCCGTGGGCAGGGCGGGGGCGCCGAGCGGCGCCTGGGTGACCGAAGGCGGCAACGGGGCCGGCTGCAAGCTCGGCGCGGCTGCGGGGGCCGGCGCCGTCGCTGGCGGCGTGTCCTTCGGGACCGGGGTCTCGACCGGGGGCGGCGGCTTGCGGACTTCGGTACAGACGCATTCCGGGATCAGCCCGCAGCCCGAGAGCAGGCCATAGACCGCCAAGGCAGCCCACGGGCTGGCCATGCGACGGTTCGGCAGCCATGCCGCCGCCCGGCGGCGGTGCGGCAGCCCTCTTGCCAAGGGACGGGCTAGCGCGGCAACGATCGGACTACCCCCAGCATGACTTGGCGGGCCTAGGCACCCCCGTGCCCGGATCGCCAATGCGTGCGGCACCGGATATCGGCGCCGTTAACCTACTGGGGACAAAATATGGTGGGCGCGCCCCTTGGGCAACGCGAAATCTTGCGAATCAGTGATTTAGCGCGGAAGCCTAGACGAGGATATTGAGCGTCGAGCCCCGTGCCGGGACGGTGCTGAAGGCCTGGTTGCTCTGCGCGACCTGCTGAGTCGCCTGGGCCAGCATGGCGGCGATCGCCTGGTCGGCCTGGGCCTGCTGTTTCACGGCCAGGTTCTGCACGATCGTCTGGCGCTGGACGGCCTGGGTGCCAAGCCCCGGCGCGCTGCTGGCGGGCAGGAAGCTGGAAATGATCGAGCCGATGCTGCTCACGAGGCGGTTTCTCCGTCCAATCAAGGCTCTAGCGTCGGCGGTTGCACCCGGTCGGCGGCGGCGATAGGGTGCCGGCCGGCCTCGGTTTGGCGGGAAACGCTGAACCCGGGCCCAACCATGTCCCTAAAACTTTAAGAAAAGGTAGCCAGCCCGTGAAACACCTCCGCTTCACGTCCGTCCTGGCCGCGGCCGCCCTGGCCGCCACGATCTCCGGCGGCGCCAGCGCGGCCGATCCCGAGAACACGATCTTCCTGGACCTGGAACACGGCCGCGTGGTGATCGAGCTGCGCCCCGACCTGGCGCCTGTCACCGTGGCGCGGATCAAGGAGCTGGCGCGGCAGAAGTTCTACGACGGCACGCCGTTCCATCGCGTGATTCCCGGCTTCATGGCCCAGGGCGGCGACCCGACCGGCACCGGCACCAGCGGCTCGGGCAAGAAGCTGAAGGCCGAGTTCTCGAGCGAGAAGCACGTGCGCGGCACCGTCTCGATGGCGCGCGCCCAGAGCCCGGACAGTGCCGACAGCCAGTTCTTCATCTGCTTCGCCACCGCGTCCCATCTCGACGGCCAGTACACGGTCTGGGGCAAGGTCGTGCAGGGCATGGAGTTCGTCGACAAGATCAAGAAGGGTTCGGGCGGCGGCGGCACCGTCAGCGATCCCGACAAGATCAAGCAGATGCGCGTCGCCGCCGACGTGAAGGGCTGAGGCCGATCGAGGCGTCTCGATGATGATCGCCCGCCGTTCGATGCTCGCCGCCGCCGTGGCGGCGGGCATCTTGATTCCGATGGCGTCGGTCCATGCGCAGGACAAGGTCCCGCCGACCGACCCCGAGAACACGGTCTACATGGACATCCTCTACGGCCGCGTGGTGATCGAACTCAGGCCCGAGCTGGCGCCGAAGTCGGTGGCGCGGTTCAAGGAACTGGTGCGCCAGAAATTCTACGACGGCCTGGCGTTCCACCGCGTGATCCCGGGCTTCATGGCCCAGGGCGGCGATCCGGCGGGTGACGGGTCGGGCGGCACCGGCCAGAACATCCCGGCGGAGTTCTCGAAGGAGAAGCACGTGCGCGGCACCGTCTCGATGGCGCGCAAGGGCAACGATGTGAACAGCGCCGACTCGCAGTTCTTCATCGTGATCCGCGAGTCGAACGACCTGGACGGCAAGTACACGATTTTCGGCCGGGTGGTCGCCGGCATGGACCATGTCGACCGGATCAAGAAGGGATCGAAGGCGCTCGACGGCCGCGTCGTGACGAACCCGGACAAGATCAAGCAGATGCGCATCGCCGCCGACCTCAACAAGAAGTCTTGAGGGGCGGGGACGGGCATGCCCTACGCCAAGCGCGACGATACCGGCAGGCTGGTCGCGCTCCTGGCCGACCCGGAGCCGGGCGCCAACGAACTCATCGATGCCGGCCATCCCGAAGTGGCGCAGTTCCTGGGCAAGGCGACCAACCCTCTGTTGGAGTCCGACGCCAACATGGCGCGGGTGACCGAGGACCTGATCGACGTGCTGGTCGCACGGGGCATCGTCATGTTCACCGACCTGCCGCCGATCGCCCAGCGCAAGCTGTTGGAGCGCCGCAAGATCCGCGAGCAGCGCGATTCCGCCGCCGCGGCCCAGGGCACGGGGTTCGCTGTGGACAGCGACGAACTCATCTAGCCTTGGAAATAGCGCGAGGCGGGACGACCTTTTCTGGTCATCCCGCCTCGTCACTGATCGCCCTGGGCCTTGGTGGCCGTCACGCGAGATCGGGGGGCAACGCATGGCGTCTGAAGGGGACAGACGCTGACGGCCAGCCGAGGGCGACTAAGGCGGCACGGGGAGGGGGCACCGGCCGCCGAAACCGAATTTAGGGGCGATGCCGCTAACACAGGGTTAATTTCGATCAAAAAACTTACACTGGCGATTGAGAGCGTGCTCCTCCTGTACATTTACTGGATAGCCGGCCATCGCCAGCAAGCCACGATCGGCTCGGCTGCGCCCTCGCGCGGACCTGTCTAGGATCGGCGGCAGGGCGGCCACGACGGCGAAGGATATCGGTCGTTTGGGAAACTGGAGGTACCGGATGGCCGGTTGGCTCGTGACGGGGCTGGTCGTGTATGGCGGCCTGCTGGCCGGACTCTACGTGTTCCAGCGCCAGCTTCTGTACCACCCCTCGGCGACCGTGCCCGACCGCGCCAGGGCCGGCGTTGCCGACATGCGCGCGGTCGCGCTCAGGACCGAGGACGGCCTCGATCTCTTGGCCTGGTACAAGCCGCCGGCTGCTCCGGGCGGCAGGTTGGTCATCCTGTTCCACGGCAATGCCGGGAATATCGGCCACCGCGCGCACAAGGCGCGGCGTTTCCTCGATGCCGGCTTCGGGGTGCTGCTGGTCTCCTGGCGCGGCTTCGCCGGCAATGCCGGGGCTCCGTCCGAAGAGGGGCTGATGCGCGACGCGCGCGCCGCCATGGCGTTTGCGCGCGCCGAAGGATTCACGCCGGGGCGCATCGCCTTCTACGGCGAATCGCTGGGCAGCGGCCTGGCGGTGGCGATGGCGGCGGAGGCGGCCGACGCCGGCACGCCGGTCGCCGGCGTGGTCCTCGAGGCGCCCTACACCACGATCCCCGCGGTCGCGCAGCACCACTACTTCTATGTTCCAGCGACCCTGCTCGTGCACGACAAGTTCGACTCGCTGAGCCGCATCGCCCGCATCAAGACGCCGCTGCTGGTGGTCCATGGCGTGCGCGACCGCACCGTGCCGGTCCGTTTCGGCGAGATGCTGTTCGCCGCCGCCCGGGAGCCGAAACAGGCGCTCTGGCTATCCGAGGCGGCGCACAACAACGTCTACGAGTTCGGCGCCGGCGAGCGGGTGGTTGCGTTCCTGAAGGGGATGTAGCGAGGTGCCTGTCGCTGCGCGCTACGGCTGGAACGGATTGCGCCAGCCGCCGGCGCGCGCCGGTTTTGGCGGATAGTGCTTTTCCAGGTAGCCGAGGATCAGCGTGCGGTCGTCGCCCTCGATCGCCGGCATGTTGTGGCGCGCGGTCATGAACGCCAGCGTGTCCTCCCATTGCGGGCGCGTCATGCCCTGCTGTGCCACGAGCTTGAAGTTGTGACACGGGGTGCAGGCGTAGAAGGTCTCGTCGCGCCCGGCGCCCTCGGGCAGATCCTCCGGCTGCTCGTCGCTCGGTGTGAAGTCGGCGGCGGGGGGCTGCTGCGCCCCCGCCACCACGCTGAAGACCAGCGCGAGCGCCGCAAGGCCGGGGAGGAAGGTCTTCGCCAGCGACACGCGCATGGATGACTGCTCAGCCGACCAGGACGGCGACGCGATGCATCGGGTTCCCGCCATAGCCCTGCGGGTTCCAGTTGCCGGCGACGTGCGGCTGCATGCGGCCCTGCGAGTCGGTCGCCCGCACCCAGAGTTCGAAATAGCCGTCGGACGGGAGCTTCACCCGGGCGGTCCAGCGGTTCCAGTCGTATCGGTTCTTGGTCGCCGCGAGGCTCGCCGACGACCAGGTGGCGCCGTAGTCGATCGACAGATCGACGCGTTGTACCGTCAGATCGCCGGCCCAGGCGGCGCCGCGCAGCGCGATCTCCCGTGTGCCGGCGGCAAGGCGCGTGCCGTTCGCGGGGTTGGTGACGATGCTGCGAACGGGCATGGATTCCATGACACGGAAGTTCTTGTCGTCGCCCTTGCTGCCAGGAACCATCGGGACGATCGCGAGGCGATAGCTGGCGCCCAGCATTCCCTGTCCGTCGTGCTCGCGATCGCGCACCCAGATCCGGGTCAGCCACTTGCTGGAAGTCGAGCCCGGCCAACCGGGAATCATGAGGCGCACCGGCCCACCGTGGATGTGCGGCAGCGGCTGGCCGTTCATCGCCCAGGCGATCAGGCCGTGCGGCTCCATTGCCTTGTCCATCGGAACGCCGCGGGACAGGGTCTCCTTGGTCGCGTCTCCGGACAGGTGCGGATCGGCCCCGTAGTGGCCGGTGTATTTCGCTGAGGGCTTCACGCCGGCGGCCTTCAGCACGTCGGCCAGCGCGACGCCGGTCCATTCCGCGCAGCCGGCGCCGCCGTTGGTCCACTGGTTGCCGCGGCCCGGCGGCGTGAAGAACGACCGCCCGTTGCCGCCGCATTCCAGGACCATGCGGTAGGTCTTGTGCGCAAAGCGCTGCTTGAGGTCGCCGAGGGTGAGTTCGAGCTTGGTGTTGACCTCGCCGTCGACCACGAACTTCCAGGCATCGGGCTGCGCCGCCTGTTCCGGGATCTGGCCGTTGTTGCGGATGAAGAACTTTCCGGTCGGGGTGGTGTCGTCGTCGAGCAGGTGCTCCGGAGTCTCTGCCACCAGCGGCCGGTCGCCGAGGACGACCAATCCCTTGTCCTTGCCGGGAAACTCGAGGTGCTTGGGGCCGGCGGGAGCAGCCGCCGGCGCCGCAGCCGGCGCGGTCTGGGCCAGGGCCGAGGGAATCAGGCCGGCCGGCATGTTGCCGGCGAAGGGGATGGACCCGCCGACGGCAGCGCCCATCGCGGCGAGGCCAGCTCCGTTCAGGAAGCCGCGGCGATCCACGCCGGTCCGGCGTCCGAACACCACGGCATCCGCCCGCTCGGGGTCCTGTCCGTAGAGTTCCTGCAGCGACCGTTCGGTCTTCCTGGTCATGACGTCCCTCCCGTTCCCATGGGGCGCGGTCGATCGATCGCCGCGCTCTAGTACCCATTTAGGACGAAGGGGAGGTCGGATTCATTCCATTGGCCTGCGAATATTCATCCCAGGCAGGGCCGGTTGCGGGTGCCGGCGGCAATGCCGGCAAGTTGCGTCGCGCCGCCGGTCGCGGTCTCCGCCTGGGCGATCGTGGCGACGGCCACGAAGCGCTGCGGATCCATGCGTTCGCTTGTCATCGTGTAGACGAACCCGCCCGCCGTCCATTGCGTGGCTTGCTGGGCGGGCTCCGCCGGGGTGGCTGCGGCGACGGCGGCGGGCGCGATCACCAGGCGCACGCGACACCCACGCTCGCCGACATAGGCGGCTTCCAATTGCGGCTTCGCGCCGTCCTGGACGACGCCGACGCGTTCCAGCCGCAGGCCGCCGCGCTGCAGGTTCGGCAGCCGGATGCCACCGATCGTCACGTCGTCCGCGAGGCCAAGCGCCCGCGGCGCCAGGGCGGCAAGCTGCGTCTCGGGCGCATTGCGCTCCGGCAGGGCGAGATAGGCCAGGAGGGCGCCCGAAGCGATCCCGAGCGCCAGGAAGGCGATCCCGCGGACCTGCCAGCCGCGCCCGGAAGCCCGCCGCCGGGCCTTGCCCGCCAGGCCGGCGGTCGTCGCGGACAGCGCGGCCACCGACGCGAACGCGCGGGCCGCGTCGCGATCCTCGGCGATCCAGGCGGCGACGTCGGCTACCCGGTCGCGGTCGAGCTCGCCATCGACCAGGGCGTTCAGCTCTTCCCACTGCCGCTGCTCGTTGGGGTTCCCGCTCACGTGTCGACGTCTCCCTGCGCGATCGCGCCAAGCAGTGCCGCGCGCGCGCGCGAAACCCGGCTCATCACGGTGCCTTCCGGAATGCCCAGGTGCCGGGCGGCCTCCTTATAGGTCAATCCCTCGACATCGACCAGCAACAGGATGCCGCGGTGTTCAGGCGAGATCCGCAGCAGGCCCTGGCGCACCGCGATTGAGCTGATCAGTGTGCGCTCCGACGCCCAGAGGCCCGGCGCCTGGGCAGGCTCGATGGCTTCCGCCAGCGCGTGCCGCCGGTGCGCGTCGATGGCCGCGTTGCGCGCGATCTGGAACAGCCAGGCGCGGTAGGCGACGCGGCCGGAGGGCACCTCCCTGGCGCCCAGGGCGCGCAGGGCGGCCTCCTGCGCGATGTCGTGCGCCTCGACCTTGTCGCGCATGAAGCGCCGGAGGAACGCCCGCAGCGCCGGGAGAAGCGACGGCAGGATCTCGTGCGTTGCCGGCAGGGCCGGCGTCATCGCGAGGATGTCCTTTTCCCCCGCGCCGATCGGGCGCAGCTTGCGGTAGTGCCTCCCCATCCGTCGGTCCTTGTCTCCGATCTTTCCTTAGCGGAAGCCTACATCGCGCCCTTCGGGACGGTCGCCAGGAACTCGCCGAGCTGCTTCGCCCAGAAC
>JAEULC010000363.1 GCA_016792605.1 Rhodospirillales bacterium | reverse complement strand
CTCGTATAGGTTGACGCCTTTGATAGCTACGAAGCCAGAGCAGCCGGACAAGAATAGCACCGCGGGGTGCGGTCCTGCCCCTGCCGGAGCGAATGTCTTCGGCGCATCAGCCGCCGATACGGGCGCCGCTATGCAGCCGAGCGCCAGCAGCACCGAGGAAAGCATGGTTCGCGGCGTCATGCTGACTTCCTCCCTATCCTCAGATGGATGATAGGGGGGCGAACTCAAACAGTCGAGTTCATCGCATCGCTGGGATTCGACGGTGAGCGGCGGACGACCTCGAAGACCTGCGCGGCGACAGCCACTACGGCTGGGCCGAAGTGATGGCATGGTGCGAGGCCATCAGCGTCGACTACGTCCTGAGTCGAGCCGGCAACCTGATGCTCGACAGGCTGCGCCACGCGTCGGCCAACGATCAACCGATCCAGCCTCTGTGCCGATCAGGTCCGTGGATCGGGCAGGTCAGCCCGCCTTGCGGCCCTTGCCGCGCGGCTTGCCGGCGGTGCGGCCGAGGCCGATCTTCTTGGCGAAGGCCGAGCGCTGGGCGGCGTAGTTCGGCGCCACCATCGGGTAGTCGGCCGGCAGGCCCCACTTGGCGCGGTACTCGTCCGGGCTGAGGCCGTAGGTCGTGCGCAGATGCCGCTTCAGCATCTTCAGCTTCTTGCCGTCCTCCAGGCAGACGATGAACTCGTTGGTGATCGACTTCTTGACCGGCACGGCCGGCTTCTGCGGCTCGCCCTTGGCGTCGCCGCCGTCCACGCCGATGCCGTTCAGCGCGCCATAGACAGTATTGATGACCTCGGGGATTTGCGCGGCCGGGACCATATTGTTGCCCAAATACGAGGCGACTACCTCCGCCGTCATCCGCAGGATTTCGCCCTGGGAAGATTTCGTGTCGTTCTCTTCGGCCATCACAAGTATTCCTTAGCTGGTCATGCTGTCCGGGCAGGCTTCGCACACCGGGCACGGACTGTCAATTTCATGTCCGCCGTTTCAAGTAAAATCGCGCGTCGCGATTGGTGAGCGCGAACAAAACTCCCGGATTTGACACTAATTGCACAGTGATCGTCCGCCGTTTTTCATGGGGCGGGGCCGCGGCGACCGGGGGCGGGCGGGGCCGGCCCGCGACGAATGCTGTGACCGTCCTGCCGCGGCGGCCAAATCTCCGCTGCATCTGGTGGTGAAATCGCGTTGATTCGCGATATGTTGTGCGGCTATTATTTTGCCTCAATCCACCGACCGCAGGAGATCGACCGCAACGGTCGGCCAGCCCCGATGACCGCCGAAACCATCGCCATTGCCTCCGACCATGCCGGCTTCGCCCTGAAGCAGGTGCTGAAGGACCGCCTGCAGAAGGACGGCTTCCAGCCGCTCGACCTCGGCACGGACGGGCCGCAGTCGGTCGACTACCCCGATTTCGCCGACAAGCTCGCGGCCGCGCTGAAGGACGGCCGGGCGAGGCGCGGCGTGCTGGTCTGCGGCACCGGCATCGGCATCTCGATCGCCGCCAACCGCCACCGCCACCTGCGCGCGGCATTGTGCCACGACACGTCCTCGGCGCGGCTCGCGCGCCAGCACAACGACGCCAACGTGCTGGCGCTGGGCGCGCGGCTGATCGGCGAGGAGGCGGCGCTCGACACGCTGCAGGCTTTCTTGACCACCGGCTTCGACGGCGGCGAGCGGCATGAGCGCCGCGTCGGCAAGCTCGGCCAATAGCGATGCGACAGGAGCGACGAACCCCATGACCGTCCCCTTCTTCACCCGCGGCCTCGCCGCCGCCGATCCGGCGATCGCCAAGACGATTTCCCGGGAGCTGGTGCGCCAGCAGGACGGCATCGAGCTGATCGCGTCGGAGAACATCGTGAGCCGCGCCGTGCTCGAGGCGCAGGGCTCGGTGATGACCAACAAGTACGCCGAGGGCCTGCCCGGCAAGCGCTACTACGGCGGCTGCGAGGAGGTCGACGTCGCCGAGAACCTGGCGATCGAGCGGGCGTGCAAGCTGTTCGACTGCTCCTTCGCCAACGTGCAGCCGCATTCCGGCGCGCAGGCGAACGAGGCGGTGTTCATGGCGCTGCTGCAGCCCGGCGACACCATCATGGGCATGTCGCTGGCCGCCGGCGGCCACCTGACCCACGGCGCCGCGCCGAACATCTCGGGCAAGTGGTTCAAGGCGGTGCAGTACGGCGTGCGCCGGGACGATCACCTGGTCGACTTCGACGAGGTCGAGAAGCTGGCGCGCGAGCACAAGCCGAAGCTCATCATCGCCGGCGGCTCGGCCTATCCGCGGGTGATCGACTTCGCCCGCTTCCGCAAGATCGCCGACGGCGTCGGCGCGTTCTTCATGGTCGACATGGCGCATTTCGCCGGGCTGGTCGCCGGCGGCGCGCATCCGAGCCCGATCCCGCACGCCCATGTCGTCACCACCACGACGCACAAGACGCTGCGCGGCCCGCGCGGCGGCATGGTGCTGACGCGCGACGCCGACCTCGGCAAGAAGATCAACTCGGCCGTGTTCCCGGGGCTGCAGGGCGGGCCGCTGATGCACGTGATTGCCGCCAAGGCCGTGGCCTTCGGCGAGGCGCTGGAGCCGGGCTTCAAGGCCTACGCGAAGCTCGTGGTCGACAATGCCCGCGCGCTCGCCGACACGCTGAAGCAGCGCGGCCTCGACATCGTCTCGGGCGGCACCGACACGCACCTGATGCTGGTCGACATGCGGCCGAAGAAGCTCACCGGCAAGGCCGCCGAGGAAAGCCTGGGGCGCGCGCACCTGACCTGCAACAAGAACGGCGTGCCGTTCGATCCCGAGAAGCCGACGATCACCTCCGGCGTCAGGCTCGGCACGCCGGCCGGCACCACGCGCGGCTTCGGCGTCCCGGAGTTCAAGCAGGTGGGCCAGCTCATCGGCGACGTGCTCGACGGGCTCGTCGCCAATCCGACCGACAATTCGAAGGCCGAGGCCAAGGCGCGCGAGGCCGTGTTCGACCTGTGCCGTCGCTTCCCGATCTACCCGCCGGCGTAAATCGCGGCGGGCGAGGGGGAGCAGGGGAACGACGGAACGAGACTGGGGGGAATAGACGATGCGCTGCCCGTTTTGCGGACATGACGACACGCAGGTGAAGGACTCGCGGCCGACCGAGGACAACTCGGCGATCCGGCGGCGGCGCTTCTGCCCGAACTGCGGCGCCAGGTTCACCACCTTCGAGCGCATCCAGCTGCGCGAGCTGACCGTGGTCAAGAAGAACGGCCAGCGCGAGCCCTTCGACCGCGAGAAGCTGGCCAGGTCGATGTTCACCGCCTTGAAGAAGCGCCCGGTCGACAACGAGCGCACCGAGCGCGTCATCAACGGCATCGTGCGCAGGCTCGAGAGCTCGGGCGAAAGCGAGATCCCCGCCACCGCCATCGGCGAGGCTGTCATGGAGGCGCTGAAGACGCTCGACCCCGTCGCCTATGTCCGCTTCGCCTCGGTCTACCGCAACTTCCGCGACGCGGCCGACTTCGAGGACTTCGTGGGCAAGCTGGGCGACAAGGCGAACTGAGCGCGCTCGTCACCACCCCAGGTGGAACAGTACCAGCGCCAGGAAGCAGACGACGACGATCGCGATTGCGGTGTGCAGCCGGCCCGGGCGCTTCCATCCCGGGCGTTCCTCGGCCAGCGCCCGGTCCTCGGCGCGCGTGAGCCAATAGAGCAGCGCCGCCGCCGCGAGGCCCAGGATGGCGCGCACCGCCTCGTCGCCCCAGGGATGCATGTCGGTCTCGGCCCAGAGATAGAGCTCAGGCGGCTCGCCGATCAGCACGCTGCCGAGCACGCAGACAGGCAGGAGCTGCAGCGGGCGGTAGAACGGGTGCTTCATCGGCGAGGACCGTAGCATGGCCGCGGCCGGGGCGGGGGCCCGCGGCGCCGGCCGCGACAATTCTAGGCAAATACGCGCGGGATGCGCGGTTTATTTGAGCGAATACCTGCGCAGTATTTACCATGCCGCGCGTTTTGCTTGCCTTCGCGCGCGGAATGCGGGCAGTATTACTGCCGGGTCCCCGGGCATGGCCGCGGATGGTCTGTCGGCCGGCCGGACGAGCAGGAGGGTGCCATGCGGCTGGCCATCCACCGCTTCCTCGCCGACGACACCGGCGCGACGATCATCGAGTACGGCCTGATCGCCGGGATGATCTCGATCGCCGCCATCACCGCGCTGCAGACCATGGGCGCGTCCCTGCGCAGCCTCTACGAGTTCGTCGGCACCGTCGCCACCCTGGCCGCGCAGCCCTGAACGGGCGCCGCGGCCCGGAGCCTCGCCCGAGTTATCCCCAGAAGCCCGCGCCTTGCGTCTTGGAACGGTCACGCCGGCCCCCTATTGATTCAGGGGCAGGGCGGGGACCGCGCGCCGATCCCCCGCCCGCTGGCCATCCCAATTTTTCCCCGTAGGCGCCAGTGGCCCC
>JAEULC010000327.1 GCA_016792605.1 Rhodospirillales bacterium | reverse complement strand
ATATCTAAACAACGTCTTTCAGTCAATTATGATTCCTATATCTTTTCCTCTTATCGCCTGATTCTGTGGCGGCGCTGCAACAGCCGGGAGGGCTGCCGGGCAGGCGCGCAGGCACCATCCGCGACCACTCGGGCGGCCCGGTAACGCTTCCTCGAATCGGTTGTAGCACTGCGCTGCGGGCGGCTTACGAGTCGGCCCAGCGCCGCAGGAGATTGTGGTAGACGCTGGTCAGCTCGACGAAGGCCGTGTGGTTGGGCAGCTCGGTGCCAACCTGGCGGATGGCGTTGTCGAGGTCGAACAGCAGCGTGCGCTGCCCGTCGTCGCGCACCATGCTCTGGATCCAGAAGAACGAGGCCACGCGTGCGCCGCGCGTCACCGGCGTGACGCGGTGCAAGGAGCCGGAGGGATAGAGCACCATGTCGCCGGCCGGCAGCTTCACGCTGTGCGCGCCATAGGCGTCGTCAACGATCAGCTCGCCGCCGTCGTACTCCTCGGGACCGGCCAGGAACAGCGTCGCCGAGAGATCGGTGCGGATGCGCTGCGGCCGGTTCGGCACCTGGCGGATCGCGTTGTCGACGTGGTTGCCGAAGGCCTGGCCGCCGGCATAGCGGTTGAAGAGTGGCGGAAAGACCTTCAGCGGCAATGCCGCCGAGATGAACAGCGGGTTGCGCTCCAGCGCGCCGAGGATCAGGTCGCCGAGCTCGACCGCGGCGGGATGGCCCTCGGGCACCTGGGCGTTGTTCTTGGCCTTGGCCGACTGGAATCCCGCCGTGACCTTGCCGTCCACCCACTCGGCCTTGTCCAGCACCTGGCGGGCATGCGCCACCTGCTGCGGGTTCAGGACCTGGGGGATGCGGAGCAGCATCGGTCAGCCTCGCCGCTGGGTCAAAAAGCTACGCTCCCGCCCGGCGGGTGTCGGGCGGGAGCGAATCGGCGGGTGGGTTCTAGCAGGAGGCAGGACGCGGCCGCTACGGAGGCAGCGGCCACGTCCCTGCTAGAACTTGAAGGCCGTCGACAGGATCGCCGAGCGGCCGGCGCCCGGGATGTAGTGGGCGCCGCCGGCATGCGCCGAGGCGATGTAGTCGGTGTTCGAGAGGTTGTAGCCGTTGAGCTGGACCTTGATGTTGTCGGTGATCGGGTAGGAGACCATCGCGTCGAAGATCGCGTAGGCGCCGTCCTCGAGGCCGGTATTGGCGTTGGTCAGGTGGCGGTGGCCGACAAACTGCACGCCGGCGCCGACCTGGATGCCGTAGAACGGCGTGTCGTAGGTCGACCAGATGCTGAAGGCGTGGCGCGGGACGTTGTTGACGTTCTTGCCGACCTCGGCCGCGTTCGCCGATTCCAGGATCTTGGCGTTGAGGTAGGAGTAGTTGGCGAAGACCTGCCAGTTCTCCATCACGTAGCCGGTGGCGCCCAGCTCGGCGCCCTTGGTGCGGGTCTTGCCCAGGTTCGCCGTGTCGCCGGTGATCGGGTCGGTGCCGCTGCGCGCGTTGTTCTTGTCGATCCAGAATACCGCGCCGGTCAGCGCCAGCTTGCGGTCGAGCACTTCCCACTTGGTGCCGAACTCGTAGGTCGAGTTGGTCTCCGGCGGGGTCGTGTCGGTGCCGGTGGTGATCGCCACTTCCTCGGCCGACGGATTGAACGAAGTCGAGTAGGTGAAGTAGATGCTGCCGTAGTCGACCGGCTTGCCGACGACGCCCAGCTTGTAGCTTGGCTCGACATCGGTGCGCTTGGCGGTCGAGGCCGGCTGGGTGCCGGCCGCGAACACGCTGGTATGCGTGTTGTAGCGATCGACGCGCGCGCCGCCGATGAAGTCGAGGTAGTCGCCGAAGCTCAGCGTGCCGAACCCGAATCCCGCGGTGCCGTGCGCCAGCGTCTCCGACAGGTTGCCGAGGTTGACCGCCGGGAAATACGCCAGTCCGGTATTGGGATTGAACAGCCGGTCGACCGGCGCCGTCGGCGCGAAGCTCAGCGACTGCGTGTCGTAGCTCTCGCGCGAGACCTCGAAGCCGCCGTTGAGCGTCAGCCCGACCTGGCCGCCCTCGGACTTGAAGCGCGTCACGATGTCGGTCTGGTTGATCAGCAGCGTGCTTTCGATGTCGCGGCCGGTCGGGTTATGCGTGACGGTGTTCGCCGCGATGTTGCCGTTGCGCGGCGGCGTCACGATCGCATAGCGCGTGTTGTAGGAGTAGCGGCCGACGCTGCGCAGCGTGGCCATGTCGTCGAAGTCGTGCTCGTACTTCGCGGTCAAGGCCGTGCTGTCGGTCTCGTCCGTGTTCAGGTCCTTGAACATGTAGGAGTTCGAGCGGTCGACCGGCGCGCGGCGGCCAGTGATCGTCGGCTGGCCGTAGTCGTAGATCTTGTTCTCGGACAGGTGGAACAGGCTGATGTTCAGCCGGTCCGCGGTACCGATGCCGAAGGCGATCGTCGGGGCGATGCCCCAGCGGTTGGCGTCAACATCGTCGCGCTCGGCGACTTCGTTCTCATGGACGACCGCGTTCAGGCGCACCGCGCCGTTCCAGAAGCCGAGCTCGTGGTTGACGTCGGCGGTCGCGCGCTTGGTCCAGTCGGTGCCGAAGGACAGGCCGCCCGCGTAGAAATTCTCGAGCCGGGCCTGCTTGGAGACCTGGTTGATGAAGCCGCCGGTCGTGCCGCGGCCGTTATACGTGCCCGAGCCGCCCTTGCCGACCTCGATGCCCTCGAGGTTGAAGGCGTCGGTGCCGAAGCGGGTGAAGGTGTCGCGGATGCCGTCGACATAGGTGTCGTTGGCGCCGGCCTGGCCGCGGATGCGGTACTGGCTGCCCTGGGCGCCGCCGCCCTCGCCGCCGCCGATGGTGATGCCCGGCACGTTGCGCAGCGCCTGGTCGACCGTGGTGACGTTCTGTTCGTCGAGCAGTACGCGCGGAATGACGACAAAGCTCTGCGGCGTCTCGAGCAGCGGCTCGGTGTACTTGTTCGACTGCAACCGCTCGGTCTTGTACTGCTGGTAGGGTTGCTCAGCCTCGGAAGTGACGGCCGGCATCTGGGTCGGCTGCTGCTGGCTCTGCGCCAGGGCCGGCGCCGCGGTGGACGCCATGACCACGGTCAGCGCCGTGCCGGCAAGCAAGCTCCTGGAAAACGGTAGACTCTGTTCGATTCGATCGAACCCGGACATCGTGTCATCCCCTCGAAATGCCCGCCTGGCGAATGGCTTACCGCGGTGCTTTGTTGCGAATAGGTATTAGTGGCAAGTGCGGGAGGGGCGCAAGGAAGATGCGAATGACTCGCAGACCCATTCGCAACAACGCTGCCGACTGTTACATTTCCGCAGCACTGTATTGACGCGAAGACACGCGTTAGCGTGTTGTCCGGGCAGTAATTTCAGACATCGGGGGGGAAGGAAGGAGCGCTAGTCTCGTGTCGCGTGCTCGATCGCTTCGCCGAGCACCACGGCCAGGCATCGGTAGGACCGGTCGTTCATGTGGAACCGGTCCTGGTCGAGCATCGTCGCGAAGGTGAACTTCCCGCTATCGACCCAGGCCTGCATCACGTCCTGGCGATGAAAGACGGCGACGCCCAGCTCGGACGGAAGCTGGCGGAACAGGCCCATATAGGTGCCGCCGCCATTGGCCGCGACGCGGGGCGTGTACTGCGGGTCCAGGACCAGCACGTCGATGTCGGCCGCGTGCAGGCGGTCGATGCCGGCCTTCAGGGTGGCGACGAAATCCTGGCGCGAAATCCCGTGATTGGCGTCGTTGGTGCCGGTCTGCCAGATCACCAGGGTCGGCCGCTGGTCGATGGCGTCGCGCTCCAGGCGCCGGGCCATGTCGCGCACCAGCTCGCCGCCGATCCCCTTGTTGACGATGCGAATGACGCTCATCGGAAAGCGGCGGGCCAGCTCGCGCTCAAGCTGCGCCGGGTAGGCGAGGGACGGCGCGCTGGCCCCCACCCCCTCGGTCGAGGACGACCCGATCGCAACGATCTTCAGCTCGCCGCCGTCGCGCAGGCGCTCGGCCGTCCGCGGCAGGCTGCCCACCAGGCGGGCGGTCTTGGCCGGGACCGCGCATTCCTGCCCGCCCATGGTGGCGACGCCAACCACGCGCGACGGCGCCACCGCCGCCAGCACGGGCTGCTCCGCCCGCGCCAGCCCTGCCGCTCCGCAAGCGCCCGCAAGCGCCAGAAGCGCCAAGGCGGGGAAGAAGAAAGGGCGCACGTCCATTCCCGGGAATGCTACACAGGCAATCGCTAAGAGTTCAACAAGCAAGCGCTGGGCCTCGGGCCATGGCGCTGCAAGCCCCCGGGAGGAGGCATGGGCAAGACGGCGCGCGAACGCGACCTGCGCCTCGACTTCTTTCGCGGCGTCGCACTGATCTTCATCTTCCTGGACCATATCCCGGGCAACAAGCTGGCCCATTTCACGATGGGAAGCTGGAACTTCTGCGATGCCGCGGAGATGTTCGTCTTCATCTCCGGCTACACCGCCGCGCTGGTGTTCGGGCAGATGGCCGGGCGGCTGGGCTTCGGGCTGACGGCGCTCAGGGTCCTGAACCGGTGCTGGATCCTCTACGTCGCCCACATCTTCCTGTTCGTTGCCTTCACCGCCCAGGTGGCGTTCACCGCCGAGCGCTTCGCCAACCCGATGTTCGTCGAGGAGATGAGCGTCGACAAGTTCCTGGAAGCGCCGCACCTGGCGGTGATCAACGCGCTTCTGCTCAGCTTCCAGCCGGCGTTCATGGACATCCTGCCGCTCTACATCGTGCTGATGCTGACGCTGGCCCTGTTCCTGCCCCTCATCGCCCGGGCGCCCTGGGCCGCGATCGGCCTGTCCTTCCTGCTCTACGTCGTCGTCCAGCGCCGCGGCCTGAACCTGCCGACCTACCCGGAAGGCCACTGGTTCTTCAATCCGTTCGCCTGGCAGTTCATGTTCATCATTGGCGCCTGCCTGGGCTATCCCCGGGCCGAGCGCTGGCCGTCCTGGCTCGACCGGCGCGCCGTGCTGTGGCTGGCCGTGGCGGTCGTCGCCGCCAGCGCGCTCGGCCGCCTGGTGCTGAACATGGTCTACTGGCTTGGCCTAGACTGGCCCCGCTTCGCCCGGATCCTGTGGTGGGGGCTCAGCAAGACCACCATGGGGCCCTATCGCCTCGTTAACTTTCTTGCCCTAGCCTATCTGGCCTCGGCGATCGTGAAGCCTGGCGCGGCCTGGCTCGCGGCCCCCCTCACCCGGCCGGTGATCCGCATGGGCCAGAATTCGCTTTACATCTTCTGCCTCGGCATATTCCTGTCCTACCTGGGACATCTCTATTTGGTGGAGTTCCATTCCGGTACCGCCGCGCATCTCGGCGTATCGGCGGCGGGAGTGGCGATCATGGCGGCCGTGGCGGGAACGATGGACTGGGTCCGGCGGGCCGAGGCGCGCCGGCGCACGGTGGCCGGATGACCGCCGGCGCCGCCCTGCGATCCCTCGCCTGGGCATTGGCCCTGGCGGGCGCCGTGCTGGCGACCGGGGCCTCGGCCGGGACGTCGGTCACAGCCGACGGCGTGGCGGCGCAATGCCAGGTACCGGACGACCTGATCGCCGACATTGCCGACTTCCCCCATTCCGCCCGGCATGTGATCGAGAACCGCCGGCTGACGATCGCCGCGATCGGCGCCGCCAGCACCGCCGGCACGGGCGCGTCCAGCCCCGCCGCCGCTTGGCCCTCACGCCTGGGTGAACTCCTGTCGCAGCGGCTGAACTCGACCGACATCAGCATCGTGAACCTGGGCGTGCGTGGCCTCACCGCACGCCGCGCCGTCAACCGCATTGCCCGCGAGGTGGCCGCGGCGAAGCCGGACCTGGTGATCTGGGAGACCGGCACGGTCGAGGCGGTCCGCTCCGAGGACCTGGACGAGTTCCCGCAGGCGCTGATGGACGGCATGGACTTGATCGTGGCAATGAAGGCCGACCTGATCCTGGTGTCGCCGCAATACGCGCGCGAGACCGAGCGGATGATCAACTTCCAGCCTTATATCGATGCTATGCAGCAGGCGGCGGGCCTGCCCGGCGTCAACCTGTTTCCGCGCCATGCCATCATGCGCTATTGGGCGGAGCACGACCGGCTGGTCCCTGCCACGCGCGTTGAAATGACGCGCGGAAACGACCAGATCTACGACTGCATCGCCCAGCTTCTGGCCGATGTGATCGACCGCGGCCTGCGCCGCGGCGCCCACGCGGCGAAGTAACCGGCACGCACCCGATCGGGCGGCGCCCAACGCCGGCGGCAAGAAGGGGCCGCCGGCAAAGAAGAGACGGATGACGACACCCGAGAAGATCGAGAATCCCCGCGCCATCGTCGACCGCCGCGCCCTCGGCCTCGAGGCCGACGCGCTGGCCGCCATGGCGGACGGGCCGCGGCGGACGGCGCTTCTCGGCGTGCTGAAGGCGGCGCTGAAGGCCGGCCGCGACGAGATCCGCCGGCGGTTCGAGGCGAACAACATCGGCGGCGAGGTGATGCGGTCGAAGTCGCACCTGGTCGACCAGATCGTGCGCGTGCTGTTCGACTTCGCCGCCGACCGCGTGTTCCCGGCGCCGAACCCGAGCAAGGCCGAGCAGATCGCGATCGTTGCCGTCGGCGGCTATGGGCGCGGCGAGCTGGCGCCGAAGTCCGACATCGACCTGTTGTTCCTGCTGCCCTACAAGCAGACTCCGCGCGGCGAGCAGATCGTCGAATTCATGCTCTACATGCTGTGGGACCTGGGCCTTCAGGTCGGCCACGCCACGCGCTCGGTCGAGGAATGCCTGCGCCAGGCCAAGGCCGACATGACGATCCGCACCGGCCTGCTTGAATCACGCTATGTCTGGGGCGACCAGGACCTGTATCGCGAGCTGAAGCGCAAGTTCGAATCGAAGTTCCTGACCGGCAACCGCGCCGACTTCGTCGAGGCAAAGCTGAAGGAGCGCGACGAGCGCCACCAGCGGCTCGGCGACTCGCGCTACGTGCTGGAGCCGAACATCAAGGACGGCAAGGGCGGGTTGCGCGACCTGCACACGCTGACCTGGCTCGCCAAGTATCTCTACAAGATGGGCGATCCCGAGGCGCTTGTCCTGCGCGGCGTGCTGACGGCCGAGGAGGCGCGCACCTTCGTCAAGTCGCGCGAGTTCCTGTGGTGCCTGCGCTGCCACCTGCACTACCTGACCGACCGGCCGGAGGAGCGCCTGACCTTCGACGTGCAGTCGGAGATCGCGCGGCGGATGGGCTACACCGACCATGCCGGCACCAAGCGCGTCGAGCGCCTGATGAAGCACTACTTCCTGGTGGCGAAGGATGTCGGCGACCTGACGCGCGTGTTCTGCGCCGCGATCGACGTCGAGACCAAGCGCAAGCCGCTGGCCGCGCTGGGCCGCATCGCGCCGTGGCGCAAGGACTTCGGCGACTTTCTCGTCGACCAGGAGCGCCTGGACATCAAGAACGACAAGGTGTTCAGCGCCGACCCGGTCAACCTGCTGCGCTTCTTCCGCGTAGCGCAGGAGAACGGGCTGGACCTGCACCCGAACGCGCTGCGCGCCATCCGCCGCGACCAGCGGCTGGTGAACGCGAAGCTGCGCGCCAATCCGGCGGCAAACGCGCTGTTCCTGGACATCCTGACCGCCGACCAGGATCCGGAGACCGCGCTGCGCCGCATGAACGAGGCGGGCGTGCTGGGCCGCTTCCTGCCCGACTTCGGCCGCGTCGTGGC
>JAEULC010000218.1 GCA_016792605.1 Rhodospirillales bacterium | reverse complement strand
AGGCGCAGCGTGAAGCAGGCCAACCCACCGAGCGCCGCCGCCCAGGCCGTGGGCAGGCCGCCGCGCCGGGCCAGCACCAGCACCGCCGCGCCGGCCATCGCCGCCGTCGCGTAGATGTCGGTGTGCAGCACCAGCGGCACGCGCGCCAGCAGGATGTCGCGGATCACCCCGCCGCCGGCGCCGGTAACCGCGCCCATCGCCACGGCGACGAAGGGGTTGATGCGGTGCACGAGGGCCTTGCCCGCGCCGGCGACGGCGAAGAGGCTCAACCCCGCCGCGTCGAGCGCGATGATCAGCGGCATCGGCACCGCCTTGATCGGGCCGTGGAAGGCGAAGGTGAGCAGGCCGACCGCGAAGGCGACCACAGGGTAGCGCCAGTCCTGGATCGCGACCGGCGGCACGGCGCCGATCAGGAGGTCGCGCAGCACCCCGCCGCCGAGCGCCGTGCAGAAGGACAGCACCAGCACGCCCAGGAGGTCGAGCCCACCCTGGATCGCGGCCAGGGCGCCGCCCACGGCGAACACCCCCGTGCCGGCCAGGTCGACGGCGAACAGCAGCCGCGCGTTCCAGCTCCTGGGCAAGTTCCCGACCATCCCCCGCCTCAACCTAAGTCGTTCGGCCCTTTGGGCTTTTCATGCCCTGATTCGGTCCCATATCGGCCTTTACCTCGCCCGGGGCAAGTGCAATAGTCCGGCCACCTGCGGCCTTCCCGGCCGTGCCTCCCGATTCCGGACGCGCTCAGGCATGACCATCGGCACGCTGATCTACACCAGGCTGTTCGGCGAGAAGGTCGGCAGCGACCACCTTGGCAATACCTACTACCAGGAAAAGAAGGCGCCGGCCGCCGGCCAGCGGCGCAAGCGCTGGGTGATCTATGCCGGCGCGCCCGAGGCGTCGGCCGTGCCGCCCGAGTTCCATGCCTGGCTGCACTACACGATCGCCGCCTGGCCCGAGGGCGCGGACAAGCCGCACAAGCCCTGGCAGAAGCCGCACCAGCCGAACCTGACCGGCTCGGCCGAGGCCTATCGCCCGCCCGGCCACACGCTGGAAGGCGGCCACCGCGCCAAGGGCACGGGCGACTACGAACCCTGGACCCCGGCTTGAAGGCGGCGAGGGCGCGATGAGTCGCAACGTCATCGAGACCGTCCTCGGCGCCGTCGTGCTGCTGGCGGCGGCCACATTCATCATGTTCGCGATGCAGTTCTCCAGCGGCGCCGCCGTCAAGGGCTATGACCTGATCGGCGAGTTCCGCGCCATCGACGGCCTGAAGGTCGGCGACGAGGTGCGGGTCGCAGGCGTGAAGGTGGGCACCGTCACCCGCGCCGTGCTGCGCAACAACGACTACGTCGCGGTCGTCACCATGCGGCTGGAACCGGACGTGCTGGTCAGCACCGACAGCTCGGTCGCGGTCCATACCGACGGGCTCTTCGGCGGCAAGTACCTGGAGATCCAGGTCGGCGGCGAGACCACCAACATGAAGAACGGCGACCGCTTCGGCTTCCTGCAGGACTCGGTGATCGTCGAGGAACTGATCGAGAAGATCGTCAACTACGCCGAGGACCAGCGCAAGAAGGCGCCCGCGGCGGAGAAGGCCAAGCCGTGAAGAACAGCCCGCTCGAACTCGCGATGGGCGCGGTCCTGCTGCTGGCGGGCGCCGCCGGCATCTTCGTCACCTGGCAGTCGAGCCAGATCAAGAAGGTCGAGGGCTACAAGGTGGTCCTGCGCTTCAACAAGGTCGGCGGCCTGCAGGAAGGCAACGCGGCGCGCATCGGCGGCGTGCAGGTGGGCACGCTCTCGACCCAGAAGCTCGACCCCGAGACCCTGGACGCGGTGATCGAGCTGACGCTCTTCCCTGACGTGAAGCTGCCGAAGGACACGATGGCCGAGGTCGCGTCGGACGGGCTGCTCGGCGGCAAGTTCATCCAGCTCACGCCGGGCAAGTCCAAGGACATCATCGCGCCGGGCGGCCAGATCGAGAACACCAAGGGCGTCAGCTCGCTGGAGCAGATGGTCGGCCAGGCCGTGTTCGGGAGCGCCTCGAAGTGAAGCGCGGCACGCTCGAGATCATCGTCGGCGCCATCGTGGTCCTGATCGGCTTCGGCTTCGTGCAGTACGCCTATTCCGGCAAGCAGGTGAAGACGGTCGCCGGCTACAACATCACCGCGCGCTTCGGCAAGGTCGGCACGATCCAGCTCGGCGCGCCGGTCAAGGTCGCGGGCGTGACCGTCGGCCGCGTCGCCAATATCGGCCTCGACAAGAGCAACTATGAAGTCGTGATGGACCTGACCATCCAGCCCGACCTGAAGCTGCCGGCCGACACCAAGGCCTCGATCACCACCGACGGGCTGCTCGGCGGCAAGTACGTGAAGCTGATGCCCGGGCAGGCCAAGGACGTCCTGGCGCCGGGCGCCAAGATCGCCGAGACCAAGGACGCGCTGGTGCTGGAAGACCTGGTCGGCAAGATCGTCAACCTGGCGATCGGCACCGAAGAGGCGCCCGCGCAGTGAGGCGGGCGCGATGAGGCGGGCGCGATGAGGCGGGCGCGATGAGGCGGGCGCGGTGAGACTGGTACTGGCGGCGCTCGGCGCCGTCGCGCTGCTGGCGATCGCGCCGACGGCCCCGACCGCGCAGACGCCGCCGCGACCCGCGGCGCCCGCCCAGCCGGCTCCCCCGCCGCCACCCAAGCCGATCACGGCCGCCGTCCTGCAGGGGCTCGACAAGATCACCGCGCGCGTCACCCCGATCAAGGTCCCGCTCGGACAGACCGTGCGCTTCGGCACGCTGGAGATCCAGGTGAAGGCCTGCAACAAGCGCCCGCCGGAAGAGCCGCCGGAGAGCGCGGCCTTTGTCGAGATCCAGGAGCGCAAGCCCGGCGAGCAGCCCGCCCGCGTTTTCGCCGGCTGGATGTTCGCGTCGTCCCCCGCCCTCTCGGCGCTGGAGCACCCGGTCTACGACGTCTGGGTGACCGACTGCCAGTAGGGTGGTGAACGCATCCTTCGAGACGGCGCTTCGCGCCTCCTCAGGATGAGAAAGCTCATTCTCCCAGCACGCGCTTGAAGACCGTATCGACCTGCCTGGTGTGGTAGCCGAGATCGAACTGCGCCTCCAGCGTCTTGGCGTCGAGGTGCCTGGTCACCTCGGCGTCGGCGCGCAGGAAGTCCAGGAACGAGCCCTCGCCGTGGAAGGCGCGCATGGCGTTGCGCTGCACCGCCTTGTAGGCGTCCTCGCGGCTCATCCCGGCCTGGGTCAAGGCCAGGAGCACGCGCTGCGAATGCACCAGGCCGCCCTGGGCGTCGAGGTTCGCCAGCATGCGGTCGGGATAGACGATGAGCTTCTCGACCACGCCGGCCAGCCTGTTGAGCGCGAAGTCGAGCGTCACGGTCGCATCGGGGCCGATCATGCGCTCGACGGCGCTGTGCGAGATGTCGCGCTCGTGCCACAGCGCGATGTTCTCCAGCGCGGGCACCACCGCGCTGCGCACGATCCGCGCCAGGCCCGTCAGGTTCTCGGTCAGCACCGGGTTGCGCTTGTGCGGCATGGCCGAGGAGCCCTTCTGCCCCTCGTGGAAGAACTCCTCCGCCTCGCGCACCTCGCTGCGCTGCAGGTGGCGGACCTCGATCGCCAGGCGCTCGATGCCGCCGGCGATGACGCCCAGCGTGGCGAAGAACATGGCGTGGCGGTCGCGCGGGATCACCTGGGTCGAGACCGGCTCGACCGTCAGACCCATCTTCTTCGCCACATGCGCCTCGACCCGCGGGTCGATGTTGGCGAAGGTGCCGACCGCGCCCGAGATGGCGCAGGTCGCGACGTCCTGGCGCGCCGCGACCAGGCGCGCGCGATTGCGCTGGAACTCGGCGTAGTGGCCCAGCAGCTTCAGGCCGAAGGTCGTCGGCTCGGCATGGATGCCGTGGCTGCGCCCTACCGTGACCGTGTATTTGTGCTGGAGCGCACGGGCCTTCAGCGCCGCCAGCACGCGGTCGATGTCGGCAATCAGGAGGTCGGCGGCGCGGGCGAGCTGGACGGCGAGGCAGGTGTCGAGCACGTCCGACGAGGTCATGCCCTGGTGCACGAACCGCGCCTCGGGCCCGACATGCTCGGCGAGGTTGGTCAGGAACGCGATGACGTCGTGGCGCGTCACCCGCTCGATCTCGTCGATCCGCGCGGCCTCGACCTTGTCCCGCCCGCGGGCCCAGACGGCCGCCGCGGCCTCCTTCGGGATCACGCCCAACTCGGCCTGGGCGTCGCAGGCATGGGCCTCGATCTCGAACCAGATCTTGTAGCGCTGGTCGGCGTCCCAGATCGCCGTCATCTCGGGACGGCTGTAGCGCGGAATCATCGGCGGCCTCGCATGGTTGGAAGGGGCCGACCATAGGGACATGGCCGGCCCCGCCGCAAGGGGCTAGCGCACGCGGTAGTCGAGCCACGGCGCCTTGCCGACCGCGCGCGCGATCTCGTAGCGCTCGACCCCGATATCCTCCAGCAGCCGGTCGTCCAGGTCCTGCAGGCGGCGCAGGTCCTGATGGCCCTGCCAGCGCCGCGCCGCCCCGCGCGCCAGCGCCTTGACGGTCGCGACGGCGTGGATCTGGGCCGCGGCGGCGCTGCGCGCCACCAGCTCGGCAAGCGCCAGGGCGCGGGGGGAAAGGCTTTCCATCGGATACATGGGCGTCCTCCATCAGCCGGCAGTCGACACGGGTCAGACGACAAGGGGCGTCGACCGGGCAGAGCGTGCCGCAAGACGGGTAGTTCCAAAAATTTATTGTTCTGATACGATCAATAAGAAATTCTTTGAGAGCGGACGATGCGCAACCTGAACCTCGACCAGCTCCAGACGCTGCGGCGGGTGGTGGAGCTGGGGAATTTCTCCGCCGCAGCCCGCGCGCTGAACCTGACGCAGCCGGCGATCAGCCTGCAGGTGCGCGAGCTGGAGGACCGGGTCGGCGTGCGCCTGGTCGAGCGCCTGGGCAAGCGCGCCTATGCCACGGCGGCGGGAAAGGACCTGATCGAGCACGCCGGCCGGCTGGCGCGCGAGGCGGACGCGGCGTTGGAGACGATGCGCCGGCATCGCGAGGGCAAGCTTGGCCGCGTCAGGATCGGCGCCAACGACATCTTCTGCAGCTACCTGCTGCCGCGTGCGATCCAGGCGTTCCGGCGGCGCCGGCCGGACGCCGAGATCTTCGTCAGCATCTCGTCCAGCGCCACGGCGCTGCGCGAGATCGCCGACAACCGCTTCGACCTCGCGGTCGTCACCATGCCGGTCGCCGACCGCTCGCTGGTCGTGACGCCGCTCCTGGAAGAGCCGCTGGTCGCGGTCCTGCCGCCGACGGAAACGCGGGCGCCCAAGCGCGTCGCGGCCGAGGACCTGGCGCGCCACAAGCTTATCCTCGACCTGCCCTCGGCGAAATACGCGCGACTGGTGCGCGCCTGGTTCGAGGCCAGCGGCATCGAACCCAGGCCGGTGATGGAGACCAGCGCCTATGAATCGGTGAAGCAGCTCGTGCTTGCCGGACTGGCCGCGTCGATCCTGCCCCGGGTCGCGGTCGCGTCGAGCCACTACAGCGACCTGGTCGTGCGCCCGCTGCGCCCGGCGCTGACCTGGGAACTCGCGCTGATCATGCGCCGGGACAAGCCGCCGGACCCTGCCATCGACGACATGCGCGATGCGCTGCTCGCATTGCGCCGGCGCTAAGGCCGCAGTTGTCCGGCGGTCCGGATTCTGCATAGATACGGCCGAATTTCCGCCGTAACTGCCTTCCGGAGCCTCCATGGACACCGATATCCGCCAGCTGCGCGTCGACCTGGCCGCGTCGTTTCGCTGGGCCGCGCGCCTCGACTTGCACGAGGGCATCTGCAACCATTTCAGCCTGGCGCTGCCGGGCGACCGGTTCCTGATCAACCCCTGGGGCTGGCACTGGTCCGAGATCACCGCCTCGTCGCTGGTGCTGTGCGACCGCGACGGCAAGGTGCTGGAAGGCGAGCAGGAGGTCGAGCCGACGGCGATGTTCATCCATGCGCGCGTGCACCAAAAGGCGCCGCACGCGCGCTGCGTGATGCACACCCACATGCCGAACGCGCTCGCGCTGTGCATGGTCGAGGGCGCGCGGCTCGAGATGACCGAGCAGAACGCGCTGCGCTTCCACGACCGCATCTCCTATGACGACAACTACAACGGCCTGGCGCTGGACAACAGCGAGGGCGACCGCATCGCCCATGCGCTCGGCAACCGCTCGATCGCCTTCCTCGCCAACCATGGCATCGTGGTGGTCGGCCAGACCGTGGCCGAGACCTTCGACGACCTCTACTACCTCGAGCGCGCCTGCAAGGTGCAGGTCCTGGCGCGGTCGATCGGCAAGATGCGCGCGGTCGACCCCAAGATCGTCGACAAGACGGCGCAGCAGATCGCCGGCGAGAAGGCCCAGTGCTACCGCCACTTCGACGCCTTGAAGCGCATCCTCGACCGCGAGGAGCCGGACTACAAAAGCTGATGGCGCCTGATCGCGAAACGCTGGCCCGCGAGCTGCGCGAGGCCTTCGCCGGCCGCGCCCTGCTCTACGACGCGATCGACCGCGAGCTGACGGCGGAGATCGGCGCCGACCGCGCCGCCGAGGTGCTGGGCCGCGCCATCGAGGGGCGCGGTCGCGCGGTCGCGGCGGCGATGTTCGCCGATGTCGACCGCAATGATCCGCGGGCCGTCGCCGACCGCTTCCTCGCCACCAGCCCCGACGGCGGCACGATGTACCCGACCGCGGTCGATCGCGCGGAAGGCGCGGTCACGATCGCGGTCCAGCGCTGTCCCTTGCAGGATGCGTGGCGCGCGGCGGGCTTCGCCCCCGAGCGCGTGGCGCGGCTCTGTCGCATCGCCGGGCGCTTCGACACCGGCCTCTTCGGCGCCACCGGCGTGCGCTTCTCGGCCGAGACCTGGACGCCCGGCCGCGACGGCTGCTGCCGCATCCGGCTGGCGCGGTAGGCGCCCCGCTTAGCCGCCGAGCACGATGGCGATCCCGACGAGCACCCCGCCGACCGCGATCATCGACAGGCCGGTGGCCCAGGGACGCAGGCCGGTACGCAATCCGTAGGCGTAGCCGCACAGGAACAGCATGGCCATCGCCACCAAATTGGACGTGCGCAGCGCCAGTCGGACATCGTCGATGACGAGGAACGGAACGATCACCGGAAAGGTGGACAGGAAGCTCAGCAGGCAGATCGCCGACGCGCCGATCCAATCGCGGCGCGACAGCTGCGGATGCGCGGGCGGCGCGGCCAACTGGATCAGTTGCCGCCGCATCGCCTCCAGCTGCTCGGACGACAGGAGCGGGGCGAGGAGCGGCGGCAGCGCGCCCGCGATGACCCGGTGGGCCTCGGCAGGGTCTGCCGCCTGCGTCACCGCGCGAAATGTCATGAGCTTGCGGCCCCGATCGTTGAGCCGCGCCATGAGGTAGACGCCGCCGTCGATCAGCCCCCAGGCCAGGTTGCAACCGATCGCGCCGATGATCAGGGTGCGGATCTGCGGGTCGCCGGCCGTCAGCACGCCGATCGCGCTGGTGAAGGTGAGCACCATGATCAGGCCGAACAGGATTTCCGATATCCGGTCGATCGGCTCAAGCACGCCGACGAGCGACCCTGCCGGAGATTCCGCCATCGTTTCCTCCGCCCGGTTCGAATCGATCGAGGCTTCCTAGCGCGGCTGCTCCCTGAGCAGGCCGTCGAGCGTGATGACGCGGTCGAGGTCGCCGACCTTCGCCCCGACGCCGTCCGCGCGCAGCAAATCGCGATTGTCGCCATGGGCGCCGACGATGCGAAGCGCGATGCCCCGTGCGGCGAGCGTCGCATGCAGCGTGTGCAGCATCCGCGAACCGGCGAGGTCGATGCTCGGCGCGGCCGAGAGGTCGCAAACCACCATCCGCACCCCGCCTTCTCCGGTGGCGTCGAGCCGCGCCATGACCGCATCGAGGATCGTGTCGGCGTTGACATACAGGAGCGAACTCTCGGGCCGGAAGGCGATGACGCCGTCGATGGCCTCGTTCTCGGGATGCCGGGCCAGGTCGGAGTAGACGCCGGTGCCGGGGACGCGGCCGAGAAACGCCACGTGCGGGCGCGCCAACCGGAGCAGCAGCATCAGCAGCGACGCCACCGTCGCAAGCAGGATTCCCTGCAGGATGCCCAGCAGCAGCACGCCGGCAAGCGCGGCGGCCGCCGCGTAGAAATCGATCCGGCTTACCCGCCACATGTGCACGATGGCCGGAAGGTCGAACAGGCCGGCGATTGCGGTCATCACCACGGCGGCCAGGACGGCCTTGGGCAGGTGCTCCAGGACGCCGGTCAGCAGCAGTAGGCACGCCGCGAGCGCGGCGGAGGCGAAGACCAGCGCCAGCGGGCTGCGCGCGCCCGCCTTGTCGTTGACCGCCGACTGGGACAAGCCGCCCGCCACCGGGTAGCCATGGCCCAGCGCCGCCGCGAAGTTCGCCGCGCCGATCCCCAGCAACTCCTGCCGCGGGTCCAGTATGTAGTCATGCTTCATGGCGAAGGCGCTGGCGGCCGACACGCCCTCGATATAGGCCAGCAGCAGGCAGCCGGCGGCCAGCGGCACGATGCCCTCGACATCGCGCAAATGCAGCGTGGGAACGCCGAGCGTGGGCAGGCCGGCCGGCACGTGCCCGGTCGTCGGCACGCCGAGGGCGGAAAGGCCGAGGGCATAGGCTGCGGCGATCGACAGCACGACGACGCAGAGCGCCACCGGTCGCCCCGGCAGCAGGCGGTCGCCCAGCACGAGAAGCGCGATCGCGAGCGCGCCGACCGCGAGGACGACGAAGTTCGCGTCGCCAAGCTGCCCGGCAAACAGCACCATCCGCTCGATGAAGTTGTGTCCGCCGCCCGGCACGCCAACCAGGCTCGGCAGCTGCGTCATCGCGATCGTCAGGCCGGCGCCCGCCTTGAAGCCGACGAGGATGCTGTTGTTGATGAGCTTGACCAGGGCGCTGAGGCGCAAGGCCCAGGCGACCAGGCAGAGCGTGGCCACGGTGAACCCGGCCAGGCTGGCGATCTGCGCGTAGCGCGCCGCGTCGCCGCCGGCCATCGCGCCCACCGTGCCGGCGATCATCAGCGAGATCGCCGAGGTCGGCCCGACCGCGAGCTGCCGCGACGAGCCGAGCAGGGCATAGCCCAGGCCGCCGAGCATGTAGCCGTAGATGCCGACCTGCGGCGGCAGGCCGGCGAGCCCGGCATAGGCCAGCGAGACCGGGATCGCATAGGCCGCCAGCGTCAGCCCGGCGATCCCGTCGCTGGCCAGCCAGGCGGCACGGTACTCGGCGAGCCACCGCGCCGGCGGAAAGAATCGCAGCCAGCCTGTCCCCGCAGGGCTTGCGCTCGGTACGGCCATCTCTCCCCCCATCGCCTGCCAAGCGATCTTGGTCGCCAGCATAGGCCTTGGGTGGCTTGGCCGGTACCATCCCGTGGTCCATGCGACAGAGGGCCGCTCCGCCCGCGGCTAGAACGCCCTGAATGATTGCGGCAGCCAGGTCGCAAGCCAGGGGAAGGCCATGACCAGCGCCAGGGTCGCGAGCTGGCACAGCACGAAGGGCAGGACGCCGCGGCACATGTCGCCATAGGTGATCTCGGGCGGCGCGATCGAGCGCAGGTAGAACAGCGCGGGCGCCATCGGCGGGGTCAGGTAGCTGGTCTGGATGCAGACCAGCACCAATACGCCGAACCACAGCGGGTCGACGCCGGCGGCCCTCAGGAGCGGGCTGAAGATCGGCACGCAGAGCAGCACGATGGTCGCCCAGTCCAGCACGAACCCGGCCACGAACACGATCGCCAGCAGCACCGCCACCAGCAGCATCGGCGACAGCCGGCCCTCGCCGACAAGGCCCTGGATCAAGGGGCCGCCGCCATGGATGTAGAAGACGCTGGAGAACAGCGTCCCACCAAAGACGATCAGCATGATCATCGCCGTGACCAGCACGGTCTGGCGCAGCGCCTCGCGGACCAGGGCGAAACTCAGCTTGCCGTAGCAAGCGGCGAGGATCGCGGCGCCCAGCGCGCCCACGGCGGCAGCCTCGGTCGGCGAGGCGATGCCCCAGAAGATCGAGCCCAGGACCGCCGCGATCAGCAGCGCCGCGGGCACCAGGCCGGTCGCGGTGATCGCCAGCTTCTCGCGGAACGGCAGGCGGCGCTCGTCGGCGCCGACCGGCGGACCGTCCTGCGGCCGGATCAGGCAGCGCCCGACGATGTAGACCAGGAACAGCGCCACCATCAGCAGGCCGGGCAGCAGGATCCCGGCCAGGAGGTCGCCGACCGGCACCTGCGCCACCAGGCCGTAGATCACACAGGTGACCGAGGGCGGGATGATCGTGCCGAGCGAGCCGCCCGAGGTGATGGTGCCGGCGATCAGCCCGCGGTCGTAGCCCGCGCGCAGCATCGGCCCGATCGCCATCAGCCCGATCACCACCTCGACCGCGCCGATAATGCCCGTGGTGGCGGCGAACACCGCCGCCATCGCGATCGTCGCCACGGCGAGACCGCCCGGCAGCGCGCCGAGCCACAGGCGCATCACCGCGAACAGGCGCTCGGCGATGCCCGAGCGCTCGAGCAGCGCGCCCATGAAGATGAAGGCGGGCACCGAGGCGAAGGCGAATCCCGAGGCGACCTCCAGCAAGCGGCCGAGCAGCTGCTGGCCGAGCGTGGCGCCGAAGAAGGGCAGGCCGAACCCCGCCCCGATCACGATCAGCGAGAACGACACCGGCACGCCCAGGAAGACGAGCGCGAACAGCGCCGGGAACATGAACGCGGCGAGCATGGAGGCTCAGCGATCCTTGCCGGAAAGGGCGGACGCGCCATGGCGCAGCGCCTCGGCCGCGACCTGCAGCAGGAAGGGCAGCAGCGCCGCCGCGATACCGGCGTAGTAGGGCCACAGCACGTGGCGCCAGGGACTGACCTCGTCGACCTCCTGGCTCAGGAAGGCGCGCCAGGCCCGCAGGATGACAGTCCACTCGATCACAGCGACGACCGGCAGGAACAGCAGCCCGAGGGCCAGCGCCAGCACGGCGTGGCGCAACCGCAGGGGCAACCTGTCGGCCAGCGCGTCGACCGAGACATGCGCGCCCACGCGCAAGGCCGGCGCGGCGGCGGCGAGGAACATGCAGCCGTTCAGCATGCCGGTCATCTCGTGCGACCAGATCATCGGGCTGCCGAGCCCGTAGCGCGCGACGACCTCGGCCAGCATCACCGCGAGCATCGCGAGTGCGAGCGCCATCGACGCGGCAAGCGCCCCGTCGGAGAGGCGGTCGATGAACCGCAATGCGGACAACACTCCCGCCCGCGTCATGCCCGGGCTTGACCCGGGCATCCACGCTGCCTTCCGTCGCGCGATGAAGCGTGGATGGCCGGGTCAAGCCCGGCAATGACAAATCCGGGAAGGGCAGCGTGCCTCACATCCGGTAGTCCTTGTTCGCGTCCCACTTGTCCTGGAACTGGAACACCGAGTCTGCCACGCGCTCGGTCCAGGGATTGCCCTTGGCCTTCTCATCGGCCGCCTTGGCCTTGGCCCAGGCACGGCCCGCGTCCTTGATCTGCTGGATGAACTTGGGATCGAGCTGCACCACCTCGTTCGGCCCCTTGCGCATCTCGGCCATGGCGTCGATGTCGAGCTTGCCCTTCTCCAGGTAGCTGTCGAACGAGGTCAGCCTGGCCGCAGTCTCGATCTGCACCCGCGTCTCGGCCGGGATCCGGTCCCAGGCCGCCGGCTTCAGGAACACGGTGAAGTAGCCGCCCGGCAGGTGCGCGCCCGGCACCATGATGTACTTGGCGAGCTTGTTGAGTCCCATCTGCAGATTGTCGGCCGGGCCGGCCATCTTGGTGGCGTCGATCAGCTTGCGCTCGAGCGCGGTCGAGACCTCAGAGGTCGGCGTCGCCACCGGCTCGGCGCCGAAGCCGCGCAGCAGCTCGGCCCACATGCCCAGCGTGCGGAACTTGACGCCCTTCAGGTCCTCGGCCGTCCGCAGCGGCTTGTGCGCGTGGGCGAAGATCTCGGTCGTCGCCACCCCGGCGACCAGCGGGTGCAGCCCCAGCTTCTCGCGGTGATGGGCTTCGAGCAGCTTCAGCCCGTCGCCCTGGTAGAGCCAGTGCATCGTCGCCTCGATGCCCAGCCCGCCGGGGAAGCTCGAGAACAGCGCCATGGTCGGGTCGCGCTGGTAGATCAGCGCCGGAGGGGCGTGGCCCATGTCGGCGCGCCCGTCCTCGACCGCCTTGTAGACCTCGAAGGGCGGCGCCAGCACGCCCGGCGGGTAGGGGGTCACCTCGACCCGGCCGGCGGTCAGCTTCGTTACATTGTCCGCAAAGCGCTTGGAGAAGGCGGTGTAGAGGTAGGTCCCCTCGGGCACGATCGTGGTCATGCGCAGGGTGATCTTCTGCTGCGCCCAGGCAGGGGCCGCCGCCAGGCCTGCCAGCAGTGCCAGGAGCAGGGTCAGCGATCCGAGGGTGGGGTTGGGGCGGCGGCGCATGGGACGTCTCCAGGGCTCGAAAATCGACGATTGAGGGCGGGGGAAGGCTAGAGGCCGCCGGCGTGGCCGGCAATCGCCTCCCGACCTTGTCCCCGCCCGGGGCTTTGTAATATAATTTCGCAATGAACGACGTCAGCGACAGGAACCGCAAGAAGCGGGTCCGCCTCGACCGCATCGACCGCCGCATCCTGCGCGACCTCCAGGACAACGGCCGGATGACCAACGTGGACCTGGCCGAGCGGGCCGGGATCTCCGCGCCGCCCTGCCTGCGCCGGGTCCGGGCGCTGGAGGAGGCCGGGCTGATCCGCGGCTACCACGCGGATGTCGACGCCAAGGAGCTGGGCTTCGGCATCACCGTCTTCGCCCAGGTCGGGCTGTCGAGCCAGGCCGAGACCGACCTGGAGGCGTTCGAGGCGCGGGTCGGCGCCTGGCCCGAGGTGCGCGAGTGCCACATGCTGGCGGGCGAGACCGACTACCTGCTCAAGATCGTCGCCAAGGACTGGGAGGCCTACCAGACCTTTCTGACGTCGCGCCTGACCTCGGCGCCGAACGTCAGCCACGTGAAGTCGGCGCTGGCGATCCGCACCGCCAAGCACCTGCCGGGCGTGCCGATCGAAGCCGACGAGCCGGTGACGGCGGAGTAGCTACTTCCGCCGCTGTCGTGCGACAGCCGTGATCGCGTTCGACGCCAGGCGCGCGATGGCCTGCGCGCCCGCGCCGGTAGGGTCGCGCTCCGGCACGAACTCGACGAAGTCGACGCCGACGATGCGGCCGCGCGCCGCCACGCCGTGGATCACGTCGAGCATCTGCTGGTAGGTGAGACCGCCGAAGGCCGGCAGGATCACGCCCGGCACGACCGAGGGGTCGATGCCGTCGACGTCGATCGCGAGGATGATGTCGCCGCCCTGCGGCACGGCCTCGATCGCGGGCTTCAGGCCGTGCACGTGGACGTCGCGCGCGGTGAAGAACTTGCTGCCCCACGCCTTGGCGTCGTTGAACTCGCCGATCCTGGCGCTGCCCGGCCCGCGCGCGCCAATCTGCACCATGTGCCTGACCCAGGGCATCTCGGACGCGCGGCGCATGGTCGAGGAGTAGCCGTGCGTGACGCCGTCGCGCTCGTTGCGCCAGTCGATATGCGCGTCGACCTGCACCACGGTCAGCGGCCCGCGGCCTTCGTAGGCCGCGATCAACGGGATCGGCGTCGAGTCGTCGCCACCGAGGAGCAGCGGCACGGCGCCGCGGTCGAGGATCGCCTTGGTGGCCGCCGTGATGCGCTGGCGGTTGACCGCGCCGTCCATCAGGTCGCCCGGCACGTCGCCCAGGTCGACGACCTTCGCGCCGCCGAACACCGGCTCGCCCGTATCGAAGTCCAATTGCTCGCGCCCGACGCTGAACCAGCTCAGCGCCTTGCGCACCGCGCCGGCGCCATTGGCGGCGTGGCTCGGCATGCCGGGCGCGTCGGGCGTGCCGTGTGGCGCGCCGATGACCGCCACGTCGGCGTCGAGCGTCGCCGGATCGGCGCAGTAGGGCACGCCGCAGAAGGTCGGCGTGGGCTTCAGGAGAGCGGGCATGGGGTCAACCTTGATCAGCCGGAATCCGTCATGCCCGGGCTTGACCCGGGCATCCACGCCGACCGCCTGGCACGGAAGGAAGCGTGGATGGCCGGGTCAAGCCCGGCCATGACGAATTCATAGGAGAGCCAAGCGCGGTGGGCAATCGGACATCGCGCCTGTTGACCGCAAGCCCGCCGGTAGCATTGAGTAGGCGGCTTTTCCAATCATCCCGGGGGACCGACATGGGCGCCGTTCTGTTCTGCAGCAATCTCGACGATCCGGAGGAATGGCGCCCGCCGATGACCAGGCTGATGCCGGATCTCGACCTGCGCGTGTTCCCGAACTTCGGCAATGCCGACGAGATCGACGTGGCGATGGTGTGGCGGCCGCCGGCCGAGGGCCTGGGCCAGTTCAAGAACCTGAAGGCGATCCTGTCGCTCGGCGCCGGCGTCGACCAGCTCGATCTCTCGAAGCTGCCGGCCGGCGTGCCGGTGGCGCGGCTCGTCGACGACGTGCTGACGACGGCGATGGCCGAGTACTGCCTGCTGGCGGCGCTGCGCTATCACCGCCGCGTCGATCTCTACGAGCGCAACTCGCGGCTGAAGAAGTGGGAGTACCACATCCCGCGCCCGGCTTCGCAGCGCACGGTCGGCGTGCTCGGGCTCGGCGTGCTGGGTGGCGCCACGGCGGAGAAGCTGAAGATGAACGGCTTCAAGGTCGTGGGCTGGTCGCGCTCGCCCAAGCAGATCGCGGGCGTCGAGGGCTTCTCGGGCGCCGACGGCATCTACAGGATGGCGGCCAAGGCCGAGATCGTGATCAACCTCCTGCCGCTCACGCCCGATACGCGCGGCATCCTCAACAAGAAGCTGTTCGACGCCATGCCCCAGGGCTCGTACCTGGTGAACGTGGGCCGCGGCGGGCACCTCAACGAGGAGGACCTGATCCCGGCGCTGGATTCAGGCAAGCTCGCCGGCGCAACGCTCGATGTCTTTCAGAAGGAGCCGCTCGTGACCGAGCACCCGTTCTGGGGCCGGGGCGACATCCTGGTCACGCCGCACTGCGCGTCGACCGGCGGCGCAGACACGGCCGCCCCGCAGGTGGTCGAGAACATCCGCCGCGCGCGGGCCGGCAAGCCGCTCATGAACCAGGTCGACCGCGCCAAGGGCTACTAGCGCGTCCGGCAGGCGGGAGTTATCCACAGGAATTCCCGCGAAGCGCGGAAACGGACGCCAAAGTTCCGGGTTATGACGTGTTCGTGGATTGCCACAACCAAGGCAGGTATGCGCATGTCTGGCGCGTCCTGTTCTGGTTTGCGCAAGGCGGGCAGGCATGGCCGAAACGAACCAAATGGACGCGCGACTTGTCGCCAGGCCGCGCCGGCGGCGGAAGTCGCGGCGCGGGCTCAGCAAGGCCAGGATGTACGCCATCATCCTGGGCTTGGTGGCCGCCGCGCTTGGCGTCTCCGTGGCCGTCTTGCTGCTGCAGGCTCAGTCGACCTCCACCCCCAGGCCCCTGGCGCCGGCGGTTCGACCCCAGGCGGCACCGGCGGGGTTCCAAACGCCCCCGGCACGAAGCCAGGCGCCGCCGGCACGAAGCCAGACACCGCCGGCCGGAACCCAGGCGCCCGCCGCGCGACCTCAGGTGATCGATCCGGCGCCCGCGGTGCCGGAGTCGTGGCGGTGGGCGCCGCCGCGCGACTAGGGCGTCGCCGGCGCGAAAGCGCAAACGAATAGGCCGCTCCGTCCTGGGGCGGCCCTTCTTGAAACGGTGTCGTAAGCGGGTTTAGGCGCGGCGGCGCGCGGCGACTCCGAGGCCGAGCAGCCCGAGCCCGAGCAGCGCCAGCGCGTTGGGTCCCGGCACGCTCGTCGTCGTGCTGCCGGTGTCGAACCAGGTGATGTGCGACAGGCTGTTGTAGCCCAGCGTGTCGAGGTCGATCGTGAAGGACGTGATCGGGGACGTCAGGTCGTAGAACAGGTAGTGGCTGTTGCCCTGCTTGATCGTGAAGAAGTGGATCTCGGGGTCGCTGGCGCCCGGCGTGTAGTCCCAGCTCAGCACATGCGAGGAGGTGTTGAACGACACCGAGAACTCGCTGCCGGTGATCGAGGCGAACGAGCCGAAATCCGGGTTGCCGAAGCTGCCGCTGCCGTAGTTCAGCTTGAAGATCGCGGGCGACCCGGGGGCGTCCTGGCTGACGCCGGTGGTTTCGGCATAGCAGTTGGCGAACCCGCCGGCGCCGCCGCAGTCGGTGCCGGAGAACCGGCCGGCATTGATAACGGCTGCCTGCGCCGTGGCGGCTGCGAGGGAAAGGCCCAGGGCGGCGAGGGCGGCGAACAGGGAAATCGGACGGGTCTTCATGACGTGGTGCTCCTTGCGGCAACCTCATGTTGCGACGCAATCCTTAAGCAATCCCTTTGCCAGCCAGCGGCCTGCCCGGTCACAGGGCCGTGGGGGATTGGTAAGTATTTGGAAGGTTTCGTATCTTACGCCTTCCAGCGCGTCGTCGTGTGCCGCGCGCGCGGATTGCGTTGGGCCCGGCGGTGCGCCGCTTTACAGGTCCGCCGTCAATTCGCCGGCGGGACTTTACATTTCCTAACGGCGGCGTGCGGGAGCGATTGAGGTCGGCAGGAGCTCCAGGTCTGATGATGCAATCCTGGCAAAAGAAAAAGGCCGCCCCCTCCTGGGGCGGCCTCTTTTCTTGTCTGGAGGCGTCTTGGAAAAGCGCGCCTCCGGACGGGAGAGCCTTAGACCGACCGGCGACGGCGCGCCGCGATGCCGAGACCGATCAGGCCGGCGCCGAGCAGCCCCAGCACGCCCGGGACGGGAACGTTCAGCGCGGCGCTGCCGATGCGGACCTGGCGGACCTGGTCTGCATCGTCGAGGGCGATCGAGACGTTTGCGCCGTAGGTCGTGAACTGGATATACGGGAACGTGCCGCCCGTGATCGTGAAGAAGTTGTTGCCGGTGTTCGACAGCGCAAAGGTGCTCGACGTGTTCGTACCATCGGTGAATTGAACGAGGCCGTCGGCATCCGCGTCGATGTTGAGGATCAGGCTGTTGAACGACAGACCGTCCAATTCGATCTTCAGTGTCTGGAAGCCGTTGCCGTCCTGCGATTCGATGACCGCCTGTCCGCCGGCATTGAACGCAATGTTCTCTTCCGCCGTGAAGATGACCAACTGGTTGTGGTTGCTGTTGAGGCAGCCCTTGATGGTCAACGCCGGGCCATCGATCGCGCCGGCGCCGCACGCGTTACTGATGACGTTGTCATCAATCTGCGGAATGTTGCCGGTCTGAACGATCAGCGCCGCCTGGGCCGTCGTCATGCCCAGCATGAAACCAAGGCTGGCGACCGCGGCAAACAGTGCATTGCGATAGGTCATTTTCTTGCTCCCATTGCGGCGTTCGTGCCGCGCATTAACAATGTCCTAAGCAATTCCCTTGCCAGTCCCCATTCATCAACGCTTGCCCAGACGTGGCGCGTGTGTCGCGGGCGCTGCTACTGAGTCGCAATGCAACCCGCTGAATCCAGTGAAGACTCAAACACATGTTTGGCTGCTCTGACGATCGCGTGATTTTCGCAATGGTAGGCAGTCTTAACTAAGAATGACCCGCATCCGCATCCGTATCGCGGGCCTTACAGATTCGCCGATCACGCGACGTCCGTGTCGGCAGGGTTTACACGTCCAAAGGATAGGGTGGGAACGTCCCGGCGCGGCCGGCCGTTACGCCCGGTACCCGAAATATCGCAGGCGAATTTCTTGCGCCCAGCGTAGAGTTTTCGGCAAGTGGTCGGTAGCCACGCCTTCAGGAGGATAGCCATGACCCGCATCGATCCGCGCCCCCTTCTTCTTCGCCTTGCCCTGCTCGCCGGTGTCAGCGCCTTCGTGGTGGCCGCGCCGGTCGACCTCGCGCAGCTCGCCGCCGGCCATGCCGGTGACGTCGCCGCCCATGCCAAGGGTGGCGGCGGCGGAGGAGGCGGCGGTGGCGGCGGCGGTGGCGGCGGTGGCGGCGGTGGCGGTGGCGGCGGGAATGGTGGCGGTGGCGGGAACGGCGGTGGCAACGGCGCCGGTGGCGGAAGCGCCGGCGGCAACGGCAATGGCAATGGTAGTGGCCAGGGCCAAGGCCAAGGTCAGGGCCACGGCGCCAGCGCGGCCGCGGATGGCAAGGGCAGCGACGGCAAGGGGGGCGGCACGGGCGCCGGCGTCTCGTCGTCGAGCGGCAAGGGCGCGGGGCAATCCGCCAGCGTGTCGGGGCGGTCAAAGTCCTCGACCACGGCCGACGATCCATCGAACGGCAAGAACGCCAAGGGCAAGGCGGCATCCTCGCTCGGCAACCTGAACGCCGCGCATGCCTCGCCTACCGGCCTCGCGAACGCGGCGCCGAACTCCGTGCCCGGGCAGCTCAACGCCTATTCCGAGGCGATGAAGTCGGCGCTCTCGATCGAGGACCCGGCCTCGCGCGACAAGGCGATCGCGGCGGCGCGCTCGCAGCTCAGCCAGACGGCCAACAAGTCCCTGAGCACCCAGGACATCGGCCTCGTCGACTCGATGCTCGGCATCAAGTCGGCCGAAGCGGAGATGGCGGGCGTCGGCAGGAACTGAGGCAGCGGCGGAAAAATATTTCGATGCTGCTTTGCGAAGAGTCTTGAATAGAAACCGGCGCGGCGCGTTCTTGTCTACGTGGACATACCAGCCGGAATTTTCCGGCATCACGGGAGCAAACCGACCGATGAAAAAGCACACCCTGTTCTATGGCCTGGCGGCGGCGCTGATCGGCCTGTCGCTGGCGACCGCGCCGGCGATGGCGCAGACCCAGCCGGTCACCAAGCCGGCGGCGGCCGCCGCGGCGACCGCGACCACGCCGGCCAAGCCGGCGACGCCCGCGGCGACGAAGTCGCAGGCGGACAAGAAGCCGGCGAAGTCCTGCGACGGCATGGACAAGGCGTCCAAGGCCTATTCGGACTGCGTGAAGACCCAGGCGCAGACGACCAAGACCGACAAGAAGCCGGCCGAGCCCAAGGCGGCGAAGGCCGCCGACAAGGCCAAGGCGAAGACCAAGACCAACTAGGCCCGCGCCGCGCCGGCTCCGGTTCCGGGCGGGACGGAGCCGGCGCGCAAGCCTTGCTTTCCGCGTCGACAGCCTATGCTAGGCTGCCCCGGTTCGACGATACGAAGGGGGCATCGATGCGGTTTCGCGCGCTGGCCGTGGCGGTCCTGGCGATTGCCGTGCCCGCCATCGCCTGGAGCGCCGCGCGCACCGAGCGGGTGACGTTTCCCAAGGACCGGCCCACGGCCGCGATCAAGGGGCAGATCCGCGGCGATTCCAGCGTCGACTATGTCGTCGCCGCCCAGGCGGGCCAGACGATGACCATCACGCTCACCGCCAGCAACGCGTCGGCTCATTTCAACGTCACGGCGCCGGGCACCAGGACCGCCATGTTCGACGGGTCGGTCCTGGGCAATGAATTCAAGGCGAAGCTGCCGCTCAGCGGCGATTACGTGGTGCAGCTCTACCTCTCGCCCGACGCGGTCAAGCGCAAAGCCTCGGCCAACTACACGCTGGCGATCAGCACGTCGCCGCTGAAGCCCTAGGGTGGGCCGCCGCAGGCCTCAGACGAAGCGGACCTTGGTGATCTCGTAGGACTTCGAGCCGCCCGGCGTGGTGACCTCGACCGAGTCGCCGACCCGCTTGCCGATCAGCGCGCGGGCGAGCGGCGAAGTGATCGACAGGCGGCGGTCCTTGATGTCGGCCTCGTCTTCGCCGACGATCTGGTAGGTCGCCTTCTCGTCGGTTTCCTCGTCGGCCAGCGTGACCGTGGCGCCGAACTTCACGTCCTTGCCGCTCAAGGTCTGCGGGTCGATGACCTCGGCGCGGCTGATCTTGTCCTCGAGCTCGGCCAGCCGCCCCTCGATGAAGCTCTGGCGCTCGCGCGCCGCGTGGTACTCGGCGTTCTCCGAGATGTCGCCGTGCTCGCGCGCCTCGGCGATCGCCACGATCACTTCCGGGCGGTCGACGGACTTCAGACGCTTGTACTCTTCCTCCAGCCGCGCAAACCCGGCCGCGGTCATCGGAACCTTTTGCATCGCTGTCCTGCAGACCTTGAAAACGCAATAAAATCAACGGCCCGGGACGCGAGGCGTTCCGGGACCGACGGCCCCCTGCCTAAAAGGGCTCCTTAAAATAGGACTGGAGCGGGGCCACTTCAAGCCGCCCCGTACCGAGGGCCGCAATCGCCGCGACCGAGGCCTTGATGCCCGCCACTGTCGTGTAATAGGGCAGGCTCTGCATCAGGGCTGTCCGGCGCAGGTCGAAGCTGTCAGCAATCGCGGCCGCGCCTTCTGTCGTGTTGAACACCAGCGCGATGTCGCCCGACACCATCGCGTCGACGATGTGTGGCCGGCCCTCGAGCACCTTGTTGACCTGTTCCACGGGCAGCCCGGCCTGGCGCAGGAAGGCCGCGGTGCCGTGGGTGGCGACCAGCGCGAAGCCCATCGCCACCAGGCGCCGGCAGGGCTCGACCATCTGCTGCTTGTCGCGGTCGCGCACCGACACGAACACCTTGCCGCCGCGCGGCAGGTCGACGCCGGCGCCGAGCTGCGACTTGGCGAAGGCGAGGTCGAAGCGGTGGTCGATGCCCATCACCTCGCCGGTCGAGCGCATCTCCGGCCCGAGCATCACGTCGACGCCCGGGAAGCGCGCGAACGGGAACACCGCTTCCTTGACCGCGATGTGGCCGTTCAGCGCCTTGTTGCGCTTGGCCAGCAGCGTCTTCAGCTTCTCGCCGGCCATGGCGCGCGCGGCGATCTTGGCGATCGGCACGCCGGTCGCCTTGGCGACGAAGGGCACGGTGCGGCTGGCGCGCGGGTTGACCTCGAGGATGTAGACGTCGCCGTCCTTGATCGCGAACTGGATGTTCATCAGCCCGACGACGCTGAGCGCGTTGGCCAGGATCTCGGTCTGCCGGCGCAGCTCGTCGATCAGCGCGGGTGCCAGCGAGTGCGGCGGCAGCGAGCAGGCGCTGTCGCCGGAATGGATCCCCGCTTCCTCGATATGCTCCATGACGCCGGCGACATAGACCTCGGTGCCGTCGCACACCGCGTCGACGTCGACCTCGGTCGCGTCCTGCAGGTAGCGGTCGATCAGCACGGGGCTGTCGCCCGACACCTTGACCGCGACGGTCATGTAGCGCGCCAGGCCGGCGCGGTCGTGCACGATCTCCATCGCGCGGCCGCCCAGCACGTAGGACGGGCGGATGACGACGGGGTAGCCGATGCGCTCGGCGATCTTCACCGCCTCGTCCTCGGAATAGGCGGTGCCGTTCTGCGGCTGGCGCAGCTTCACCTTCTCGACCAGCGCCTGGAAGCGCTCGCGGTCCTCGGCCAGGTCGATCGCGTCGGGCGAGGTGCCGAGGATCGGGATGCCGGCCTTGTCGAGCGCGGCGGCGAGCTTCAGCGGCGTCTGGCCGCCGAACTGCACGATCACGCCCTTGACCTTGCCGCGCGTCTGCTCGACGCGGATCAGCTCGATCACGTCCTCGGCCGTCAGCGGCTCGAAATAGAGCCGGTCGGCGGTGTCGTAGTCGGTCGACACCGTCTCGGGGTTGCAGTTGACCATGATCGTCTCGTAGCCGGCCTCGCGCAGGCCGTAGACGGCATGGACGCAGCAATAGTCGAACTCGATGCCCTGGCCGATGCGGTTCGGCCCGCCGCCCAGGATTACCACCTTTTCGCGGTCGGTCGGATCGGCCTCGTTCTCCGCGGCCTCGAATCCGTCGCCCTCGTAGCAGGAATAGAGATAGGGCGTGCGCGAGGCGAACTCGGCGGCGCAGGTGTCGATGCGCTTGTAGACCGGGCGCACGTCCAGCGTGTGGCGCTGGGCGGCGACCGCGTCGGCCTTGCCGCCGGTCAGCTCGGCGAGGCGCGCGTCCGAGAAGCCCATCGACTTCAGCTTCAGGAGGCCCTGCCTGTCGCCCGGCAGGCCGTCGCGCCGGAGGCGCTCCTCGGCGGCCACGATCTCCTGGATGCGCTCGATGAACCAGGGATCGATCTTGCAGGCGTTGAAGATCTCCTGGACCGTCAGCCCGTGGCGCAGCGCTTCCGCCACCACCAGCAGCCGGTCCGGCGTCGGCTTGCCGAGCGCGATGCGCAGCGCCGTCTTGGTGTCGCCGCCGTTCAGGCCCGGCACGTCGGGGCTGTTGAACCCCGTCAGGCCGGTTTCCATCGACCGCAGCGCCTTCTGCACCGACTCGCCGAAGCTGCGGCCGATCGACATGGCCTCGCCGACCGACTTCATCGACGTGGTCAAGAGCGCCTCGGCGCCCGGGAACTTCTCGAAGGTGAAGCGCGGCATCTTGGTGACGACATAGTCGATCGTCGGCTCGAACGAGGCGGGCGTCACGCCGGTGATGTCGTTCGACAGCTCGTCGAGCGTGTAGCCGACCGCGAGCTTGGCCGCGACCTTGGCGATCGGGAAGCCGGTCGCCTTCGACGCCAGGGCGGAGGAGCGCGACACGCGCGGGTTCATCTCGATGATGACCAGGCGCCCGTCAGCCGGGTTGACCGCGAACTGCACGTTCGACCCGCCGGTGTCGACGCCGATCTCGCGCAGCACCGCCAGCGAGGCGTCGCGCATGATCTGGTATTCCTTGTCGGTCAGCGTCAGCGCCGGGGCGACGGTGATCGAGTCGCCCGTGTGGATGCCCATGGGGTCGACGTTCTCGATCGAGCAGATGATGATGCAGTTGTCGACCCGGTCGCGCACCACCTCCATCTCGTATTCCTTCCAGCCCAGCACCGATTCCTCGACGAGGATCTGGTGAACGGGCGAGAGCGCGAGGCCGTTGGCGACGATCTGGTCGAACTCGGACCTGTTGTAGGCGATGCCGCCGCCGGTGCCGGCCAGCGTGAAGGACGGGCGGATGATCGCTGGCAGGCCGACGAAGGCGAGCGCGTCGCGCGCCTCGTCCATGTTGGTGACGAGGCGCGACTTCGGGCTCTCGAGCCCGATGCGGTCCATCGCCTGGCGGAACAGCAGCCGGTCCTCGGCCTTCTCGATCGAGGCCGCCTTGGCGCCGATCAGCTCGACGCCGAACTTCTCCAGCGTGCCGTCCTTCACCAGCGCCATGGCGGTGTTGAGCGCGGTCTGCCCGCCCATGGTCGGCAGCACGGCCGAGGGACGCTCGCGCTCGATGATCTTGGCGACCATGGCCGGGGTGATCGGCTCGATATAGGTGGCGTGCGCCAGGCCCGGATCGGTCATGATCGTGGCCGGGTTCGAGTTGACGAGGATGATGCGGTAGCCCTCGTCCTTCAGCGCCTTGCAGGCCTGGGCGCCGGAATAGTCGAATTCGCAGGCCTGGCCGATGACG
>JAEULC010000211.1 GCA_016792605.1 Rhodospirillales bacterium | reverse complement strand
GGCCGACGACCCCGACCTGCACCGCGCGCTCCTGACCGCGATCGAGAAGGTCAATACCGGCCTGTCGGTGATCGAGCGCGTGCGCCGCTTCGTGATCGCGTCCGAGCCCTTCTCCATCGACAACGGCATGATGACCCCGTCAATGAAGGTCCGCCGCCACGTCGTGCGCCAGGCCTATGGCGAGAAGCTGGAGAAGCTGTACTAGGTGCCTTTGCGTAGACGATCGACAAGTGAGCTGAGGGCTTGATGTGTCGGTACGTCTTTCAGCACCGCGGCCGGGGTGCACCACGGGTAGGGAAGTTTCGTCAGCCACGCTAATACTAGGCCCAACTGCGGCGGATCGAGTGTTGCCATCACGTCGATGGTGATGACGAGTTTGTCAACCAGACCACTGCCATCCAACGTAAAAGCCCAGTCGTAGCGGCCGCAACCCACCCGAACCGTGCCGTCGTTCTTCACCGACATGCCGACCAGCCAGTCGCAGGAGAAGTTACGGCATTTCTTTGGCGGCGGCGGCGCAAGGCAGAACGTGTAGATATTCTCGTACGTTTGCCCAAACTGACGGACGAGCATGTCGCTAATAGCGTCGAGACCCGACGCCGATGGCGGGAATGAAATCGCGGACGCATGAACCTTCATTTCCACGATCGCGGTCGGGGCGAATGCGCGCGCCATCAGATGGGGACGGTTTTCGTCCTTGGCACGGATATAGTTCTGAATCGTGTCCGCGGCAGCTGCCATGGCTGGACCTGCGACGGCTAGCTTCGCGCCAGCACCTTGTCGGCGACGAAGGGGTTGGTCTGGCGCTCGCGGCCGAAGGTCGAGGGTGAGCCGTGGCCCGGCACGAAGGTCACGTCGTCGCCCATCGGCCAGAGGCGCTCGGTGATCGAGCGGATCAGCGTCGCGTGGTCGCCCATCGGGAAGTCGCTGCGGCCGATCGAGCCCTGGAAGATCACGTCGCCGACGAAGGCGATCTTGGTGCCGGAATGGAAGAACACGACATGGCCCGGCGTGTGGCCCGGACAGTGCGCCACGTCGAAGGTGAGGTCGCCGACCGTCGCGGTGTCGCCGTGCTCGAGCCAGCGGTCCGGCGTGAAGGCGCGGCACCACGGCATGTCGTATTTCTTGCCGCTGTCCTCGATGCGGTCGATCCAGAACTGGTCGGCGCGGTTCGGCCCCTCGACCGGTATACTGAGCTTCTCCGCGAGGTCGGCGACCGCGCCGGCATGATCCGAGTGGGCATGGGTCACCAGGATCTTCTCGATGGTGACGCCATGCTCCTCCGCCGCGTCGAGCAGGCGGTCGATCTCGCCGCCCGGGTCCACGACCGCGCCGCGCATGGAGTTCGTGCACCACACCAGGGAGCAGTTCTGCTGGAACGGCGTCACCGGCACGATCACGGCCTGGAGCGGCAGCTTCTCGGTCATCTGTGGCTCAAACCCTCTTGCCGTCGGCGAACACCTGCTTCCACTGCAGGATGCGGATGCTCTTGCGCAGGCCCACCTTGTAGAACGGATCGGCCTCGAGCATCTTCTGCACCTCGTCGGGACTGCCGGCCTCGATGATCCAGATGCCGCCGGCCGGGCCGCCGGTCTTCGGGTCGGTCAGCGGGCCGGCCGAGCGCAGCTTGCCAAGGAGCTTCTCGACATAGGCGACATGCTCGGCCTGGTGCTTCGGCCGCATCTCGGCCTTCGACGGCTCGTCCTCCAGCAAAACCACGTACAGCACGGCGTTTCCTCCGCTCGTTGGAATTTGATCCCTCGTCCAACTCCATACGGGGCACTATATGTTTGCGCAATCCCCAGCGAGGTTGACCCTGCCATGCTTCCAGACGCGCTTGAGACCGGCCCCAAGGCCGCAGAACAGCCCAAGACCATCCGCCTCGCGGACTACACGGCGCCGGACTACCTGGTCGACAGGGTCGACCTGGAGTTCGACCTCGAGCCCAAGGAAACCGTGGTGCGCGCCCGCCTGGCGCTGCGTCGCAATCCCGACCGGCCCAAGGGGCTGCCCCTGGTGCTCGACGGCCAGGGCCTGGCGCTGCAGTCGATCGCGCTCGACGGCAAGCCGCTGACCACGGCGGACTACCAGCTCGACAAGGAGCACCTGACCATCGCGAAAGTGCCCGAGCGCTTCGTGCTCGACACGATGGTCAAGATCGACCCCGCGGCCAACACGGCGCTGGAAGGTCTCTATGTCTCCAGCGGCAATTTCTGCACGCAGTGCGAGGCCGAGGGCTTCCGGCGCATCACCTTCTATCCCGACCGGCCCGATGTCATGGCGAAGTTTACGACCATGATCCGCGCCGACCGCGCGACCTATCCCGTCATGCTGTCGAACGGCAACCTGGTCGACGAGGGGACGCTGACCGACGGGCGGCACTTCGCCAAGTGGGAGGACCCGTTCCCCAAGCCCGCCTATCTCTTTGCGCTAGTGGCGGGCAAGCTCGTCTCGGTCGACGACAGCTTCGTCACCGCTTCCGGCCGCAAGGTGGCGCTGCAGATCTTCGTCGAGAAGGGCAACGAGGACAAATGCGGCCACGCCATGGCCAGCCTCAAGCATTCGATGAAGTGGGACGAGGATCGCTACGGCCTCGAATACGATCTCGACCGCTTCATGATCGTTGCCGTCGGCGACTTCAACATGGGCGCGATGGAGAACAAGGGCCTCAACATCTTCAACACCAAGTTCATCCTGGCGCGGCCTGACACGGCGACCGACGACGACTACAACGGCATCGAAAGCGTCGTGGCGCACGAGTACTTCCACAACTGGACCGGCAACCGCGTGACTTGCCGCGACTGGTTCCAGCTCTCGCTGAAGGAGGGGCTCACCGTCTTCCGCGACCAGGAATTCTCCGCCGACATGAACGACGCGGCGGTCGAGCGCATCTCCGCGGTGCGCGTGCTGCGCGCCGGCCAGTTTCCCGAGGATGCGAGCCCGATGGCGCATCCCGTGCGGCCGGACAGCTACATCGAGATCAACAACTTCTATACCAAGACGGTCTACGAGAAGGGCTCCGAGGTCGTGCGCATGTACCAGACGCTGCTGGGACGCGACGGCTTCCGCAAGGGCATGGACCTCTATTTCCAGCGCCATGACGGCCAGGCCGTGACCTGCGACGACTTCCTGGCGGCGATGGCAGACGCCAACGGCGCCGACCTCGCGCAGTTCAAGCGCTGGTACGCCCAGGCCGGCACGCCCTTCGTCAAGGCGCGCGGCAGCTACGACGCCGCGGCGAGGCGCTACACCCTGACGCTCGAGCAGTCCTGCCCGCCGACGCCGGGGCAGCCGACCAAGGACCCGTTCCACATCCCGGTCGCGGTCGGGCTCCTCGACGCCAAGGGGCGCGACATGGCGTTGACCGCCTCAGGCGCGACCACGCGCGTGCTCGACCTGAAGCAGACGAAGCAGGACTTTGTCTTCGACAACATCGCCGAGGCGCCGCTGCCCTCGCTGCTGCGCGGGTTCTCGGCGCCGGTGAAGCTCGACGCCGGCTACAGCGACGCCGAGCTGACGCGGCTGATGGCCGAGGATAGCGACGGCTTCGCGCGCTGGGAGGCCGGGCAGACGCTGGCCTCGGGGCTGATCCTGCGTGCCGTCGCCGACAAGCAGCAGGGCAGGCCGATCGCGGTCGATCCGGGCTTCATCGCCGCGTTCGGCCGCGTGCTGGCCGACGACCGGATGGACCAGTCCTTCCTGGCGCTGATGCTGGTGCTGCCGTCCGAGGCGTATCTGGGCGAGCAGATGGCGGTGATCGACGTCGACGCGATCCACGCGGCGCGCGAGGCGTTCCGCGGCGCGATCGCCAAGGCGCATCGCGGTCGGCTGCTCGACCTCTATCGCGCCAGCGCGACCAACGATCCTCAGTCGCTCGACAAGGTAGCGGTCGGGCGGCGCGCGATCCGCAACACCAGCCTCGCCTACCTGGTCGCCGGGCGCGACGCCGAGGCGATTCGGCTGGCGGCGACGCAGGCGCGCGAGGGCCGCACGATGACGGAAGTGCAGGGCGCGTTGCAGGCCTTGTGCGAAACGAACGCCGCGGAACGCCAGGCGACGCTCGACGCGTTCTACGCCAAGTGGAAGGACGAGCCGCTGGTCGTCGACAAGTGGCTGATGGTCCAGGCATCCTCGCCGCGGCCCGATGCGGTCGAGGAGGTCGAGAAGCTGACGCGCCATCCCGCCTTCACCTTGCGCAACCCGAACAAGGCGCGCTCGCTGATCGGCGCCTTCGCCGCGGGCAACCAGGTCGGCTTCCACCGCGCCGACGGCAAGGGCTACGCCTTCCTGGCCGACCGGGTGATCGAGCTGGACAGCGCCAACCCGCAGGTCGCGGCGCGGCTCCTGGGCCCCATGGCGCGCTGGCGGCGCTTCGATGCCGGGCGGCAGGCGGCGATGAAGGCGGCGCTGGAGCGCGTCGTCGCCAAGCCGGGGCTCAGCAAGGACGTCTACGAGATCGCCAGCAAGAGCCTCGCCGGCGCGTAAGGGATTCCGCTGGCAGGCCGCGCCTGCCGGGGATTAGAGTCGCGGGAGGTCAGGCCGCCGGCGCAAGGCGGCCTGGCAATGGGGAGGGGGCTCGCCATGCGACATCACCGAACGAGCGTGCGGACCGGAGTCGGAACGCTGGCGCTGCTGGCCGCGAGCCTCGCGGCGGCGGGCGTCCATGCCCAGTCAGGACTGCCGAGCCTGCCCAAGGCCAACACGCCGCCCGCCCAACAGGCGCCGGCCCAGACGGCGCCCGCGCAGCAGGCCCCCGCGGCCCAGGCCGCGCCGCCGCCGGCGGCCCAGCCCGCGGCCCCGCCTGCGGCGCGGACCACCGCCCCCGGTCTTCCGGGACTGCCCGGGCAGCAGCAGGCGCCGGCGCAAGCAGTGCCCCCGCCGGCCGCCGCGCCAGCTGCCGCCCCCCCTGCCGCGCCGCCGGCCTTGGCCCAGCCCGCGTTCCAGCCTGCGCCCGTCGCCGGCTTCGATCCGGTGTTCGAGCGCCCGACCGCGGAGGTCTATCCGCCCGAACAGCGCCAGAGCGAATGGCACATGCTGGCCGAGCCGGTGAAGCCGCAGGGCTCGCCGACGCCGCTGGGCCTGTGGAACCAGACGACGATCCAGTCGCGCTACGGCAACATGGAGCCGCGCAACGAGAGCTTCACCCGCATCCGCATTCGCGAGATCGAGGCGGTCACCAAGCTGAAGGCGATCGACACCGGCGAGACGGTGGTGGGCGGTATCTCCAACGCCGCCGCCGCGCCGTTCCGCGCGGTCGGGGCGCTGCTCACCAGCCCGCTCGAGACGCTGGGCAACATCCCCAAGGGCATCAGCGACACGATCGCGCGCACCGGCGAGGGCTTCTCCAGCGACAAGTCCAAGTTCGAGGACGGGATGTTCAAGGAGATCGCCGGCGTCAGCCGCAAGAAGCGCGAGATCGCGGCCGAGATGGGCGTCGACGTCTATTCCTCGAACCCGATCCTGCAGTCCGAGCTCAACCGCATCGGCGCGGCCAGCGCCGGCGGCAACATCACGGTGGACGTGGGCTCGATCGCGATTTCCGGGCCCGCCGGCGCCGTCATCGGCAATCTCAGCCGGGTCGACGCGCTGCAGGAGATCGTCAACACCCAGCCGGCCGCCGAGCTGCGCCGCCGCGCGCGCTACACGCTGGAACAGATGGCGATCCCCAAGAGCTTCGTCGACCAGTTCCTCGACCATCCCTACTACTCGCCCCGGCGCAAGACGATCGTGGTCGGGCTGCTGTCGCCGATGAAGGACGTGGCGGGGCGGGAGCGCATCCTGGAGGCGGCCCTGACCGCGGACAGCGAGGAGGCGGCGCTCTACTACCAGCAGCTCACCGAGCTGATCTCGGGCTTCCACTTCACCAATACGCCGGTGAAGGAGATCATGCTGGTCGAGGGCTTCCCGGTCGCGCTGACCGGCAAGGCCAGCGCCTTCATCGCCGTGCCGACCGACCGCATGTACTGGACCCGCGAGGCGGCCCAGTTCTTGGACAGGATGCTGACCGACCTGATCAAGAACCACCGCATGACCAGCGCCACGCTGTGGACGCTGGGCGACCTCACCCCGCTGACCGCCCAGGCGCTCGCCCAGCGCGGCATCCACGCCTTCCAGCGGGCGGTCGTGAACTACAACTGACGGGGCCCGCGCGACCGGCCGGAAATCCCGTTGACACCGGGGCTTCGCCGACTATAGTTCCCGCCTTCCGGCGTGGGGGCGACCCTTCGCCTCCTGGCGCGCGGCCCAAGCAAGTCATTGGAATTGCACGGATTTCGCAGCGCCCTCGTGAGTGGGTCAAGACCATGTTCGCAGTGATCAAGACGGGCGGCAAGCAGTACAAGGTCGCCAAGGACGACCTGATCGAGGTCGAGAAGATCGATCTCGAGGCCGGCAAGCCGGTCGAACTCGGCGACGTCCTGATGCTGTCGGACGGCGGCAAGGTCGATGTCGGCGCGCCGTTCCTGGCCGGCGCCAAGGTTTCCGCCGAGGTGGTCGAGCAGACCCGCGGCGACAAGATCATCGTGTTCAAGAAGAAGCGCCGGAAGAACTACCGTCGCAAGAAGGGCCATCGCCAGGACCTGACCGTCCTGAAGATCACCGGCATCGCCCGGTAGCGGCCCTGCAGAGAATCCATAAGGAGCGTTCGTCATGGCGCACAAGAAAGCAGGCGGCTCTTCGCGTAACGGCCGCGATTCGGAAGGCCGGCGCCTTGGCGTGAAGCGCTACGGCGACCAGGTCGTCCCGGCGGGCAACATCCTGGTGCGCCAGCGCGGCACCAAGTTCCACCCGGGCAAGAATGTCGGCATGGGCCGCGACCACACGCTGTTCGCGTATATCGACGGCGTGGTGAAGTTCCGACCGAGCAGCGTCGGCCGGACCTTCGTCGACGTCCTGCCGCTGGCGGACGCCGCCGAGTAGGGTCCCGACGCCCCGCCCCGGCTTCAAGGCCGGGGTTCACGGGTCCCGCTCGAAGGGGTCCGCCGGGGCGAAAGCCCTGGCCCCCAAGACGCATGACGGGACCCGCCGATGAAGTTCCTCGACGAAGCCAAGGTCTATGTCCGCTCCGGTGATGGCGGCGCGGGCTGCGTCGGATTCCGGCGCGAGAAGTTCATCGAGTTCGGCGGGCCGGACGGCGGCGACGGCGGGCGCGGCGGCGACGTGATCGTCGAGGCGGTGGCCGGGCTCAACACGCTGATCGACTACCGCTACCAGCAGCACTTCAAGGCGCGCAAGGGCGACCACGGCCAGGGCAACAACAAGACCGGCGCCGGCGGCGACGACGTCACGCTGCGCGTGCCGCCCGGCACCCAGATATTCGACGACGACAAGGAAACCCTGCTCGCCGACCTGGTGAAGGCCGGCGATCGCGTCGTGCTGTGCAAGGGCGGCGACGGCGGCTTCGGCAACACGCATTTCAAGTCGTCGACCAACCGCGCGCCGCGCCGCGCCGGCCCCGGCTGGCCGGGCGAGGAGCGTTGGATCTGGCTGCGCCTCAAGCTGATCGCCGATGCCGGGCTGGTCGGGCTGCCCAATGCCGGCAAGTCGACTTTTCTTGCCGCCGTGTCGCGCGCCAAGCCCAAGATCGCCGACTACCCCTTCACCACGCTGCACCCGCAGCTCGGCGTGGTGCTGGTCGACAATGCCGAATTCGTGCTGGCCGACATCCCGGGCCTGATCGAGGGCGCGCACGAGGGCGCCGGCCTCGGCACGCGCTTCCTGGGCCATGTCGAGCGCTGCGGCGTGCTCTTGCACCTCGTCGACGGCACGCAGGACGACGTGGCCGGCGCCTACAAGACCATCCGCCGCGAGCTGAAGCAGTACGGCCACGACCTGCACACCAAGCCCGAGATCGTCGCGCTCAACAAGATCGACGCGCTCACCGCGGACGAGATCAAGGCGAAGCGCGAGGCGCTGAAGAAGGCCGCGCGCAAGACGCCGATGCTCGTCTCCGGCGTCGCCGGCACGGGCGTGACCGAGGTGTTGCGCGCGCTGATGAAGCCGATCCGCGAGCGGCGTCAAGGCGAGGTCGCGGCGGCCAAGGCGGAAATCGAGCCGGTCGAAGAGCCTGTCGCGAAGGGAAGCTGGCGGCCATGACCGCCGCCGTGCAGCGCGCCGACATGTCGCCGCTGCAGGCCGCGCGGCGGGTGGTGCTGAAGATCGGCTCGGCGCTGCTGGTCGACGACGCGACCGGCAAGGTCCGCCAGGACTGGCTCGAGGCCCTGGCCGACGACATCGCCGCGTCGCGCAAGCGCGGGCAGGAAGTGCTGGTGGTGTCGTCCGGCGCCATCGCCGTCGGGCGCTATCACCTGGGCCTGCATGGCCGCGCCTTGCGGCTGGAAGAGAAGCAGGCGGCGGCCGCGACCGGGCAGAGTCGCCTGACGCATGCGTACCAGGAGGCGCTGGCGCGGCACGACATCACGGTGGCGCAGGTGCTGCTGACCTTCGACGACACCGAGCAGCGCCGCCGGCACCTGAACGCGCGCGGCACGCTGCGCGAGCTCCTCAAGCTCGGCGCCGTGCCTGTCGTGAACGAGAACGACACGGTCGCGACCGAGGAGATCCGCTACGGCGACAATGACCGTCTCGCCGCGCGCGTGGCACAGATGGTCAGCGCCGACGCCCTGGTCCTGTTCTCCGACATCGACGGGCTCTACACAGCGGACCCCCGCAAGGACGGCGGCGCGCGCCACCTGCCCGAGATCGTCGAGATGACCGACGACATCGAGGCCATGGCCGGCAAGGCGCCCCCTGGCTACAGCTCCGGCGGCATGGTCACCAAGCTCGCCGCAGCGCGCATCGCCATGGCCGCGGGCTGCCGCATGGCGATCGCCGACGGGCGCAAGGACCATCCTCTCGACGCCCTGATCCAGGGCGCGCGCTGCACCTGGTTCCTGCCGCCGACCTCGCCGCCCGCGGCGCGCAAGGGCTGGATCGCCGGCGGCTTGAAGGTCGCGGGCACGCTGACGCTGGACGACGGCGCGGTCGCGGCGCTGCGCCAGGGCAAGAGCCTGCTGCCCGCCGGCGTCACGAGGGTCGCGGGCGATTTCGAGCGCGGCGATGCCGTCGCGGTCGAGGACAAGAGCGGTCGCAGGCTGGGCCGCGGCCTGGTCGCCTATTCCAGCCAGGACTGCCTGCGCATCCTGGGCCACAAGTCGGGCGAGATCGAAGCCATCCTCGGCTACCGCGGCCGCGACGAGATGATCCACCGCGACGACCTGGTGCTCGACACATGACGGCGGCGCTGACGCACGACCTCGAAGCCGAGATGCGCCGCATCGGCGAGGCCGCGCGCGCCGCGTCGCGCGTGCTCATGACCGCCGCGCCGGAGAGCAAGACCCG
>JAEULC010000192.1 GCA_016792605.1 Rhodospirillales bacterium | reverse complement strand
GACCGGCTGCAGGTCGGCTGGGGTCCGGCCGACATGCAGCTCGTGGAGTGGTCGTGACGGCCGTTGCCGCCGCGCATGGCCCGGCGCGCCGGCTGCGCGCGCATGGCCTGCCGCTGGTGTTCACGATCCCGGCGCTGCTGTTCCTGCTGGTGCTGTTTGCGTGGCCGGTGCTGCGGCTGATGTCGCTATCGGTCGAGGGCGGCACGCTGGCGCCCTACGAGAAGGCGCTGACCGACGGGCTCTACGTCCAGGTGCTGCTCAACACCGCGATCATCGCGGCCTATTGCAGCGCCATCTGCCTGGTGCTGGGCTATCCCGTCGCCTATCTGCTCGCCAACCTGCGCGAGCCCTGGGCCACGGTCGGCATCGCCTTCGTGCTGCTGCCGTTCTGGACCTCGATCCTGGTCCGCACCTATGCCTGGATGGTGCTGCTCGGCCGCAACGGCATCATCAACCGCTTCCTGCTCGAGACCGGGATCATCGCCACGCCGCTGCCGCTGCTCAACAACATGACCGGCGTGCTGATCGGCATGGTGCACGTGCTGCTTCCCTACATGGTCTTTCCGCTCTATGCCGTCATGCGCCGGGTCGACCCGGGCCTGATGGCGGCGGCCGAGGGACTGGGCGCGCCGGGCTGGCAGATCTTCCGCCGCGTCTACCTGCCCTTGACCCTGCCGGGCGTGCTGGCCGGGGTGACGCTGGTCTACATCCTGTCGATCGGGTTCTTCATCACCCCCGCGCTGCTGGGCGGCGGCAAGGTGATCATGATCGCCGTGCTGATCGAGAGCCAGGTGCGCCAGTTCCTGGCCTGGGACTTCGCCGCCGCGCTGTCGGTCGTGCTGCTGGCGACCACGCTGCTGGTCTATTTCGGCCTCAAGCGCCTGTTCCGCGGGGACATGCAGTGGTAGCGCCGGCGGGGGTGACGCGGCGCGCAGGCGCGATGCCGGCCTGGAAGCTCGGCGTCTATGTCTGGTGCGGCCTGGTGTTCTTCTTCCTGATGGCGCCGCTGCTGATTGTCTTTCCCTTGTCCTTCAGCTCCTCGCCCTACCTGCAGTTTCCGCCGCCCGGCTGGTCGATGCGCTGGTACCAGGCCTATCTCGACGACCATGCCTGGATCGACGCGACCTTCCGCTCGCTGAAGATCGGCGCGGCGACGACGGTGCTGGCGACGCTGCTCGGCACGATGCTGGCGTTCGGCCTGGTGCGCGGCCGCTATGCCGGCAAGGCGCTGGTGAACCAGATCTCGCTGGCGCCGCTGATCGTGCCCTCGATCATCTACGCCATCGCGGCCTACGCGCTCTTCGCCCAGCTCAAGATGATCGGCAACTGGCACGCGATCGTGCTCGGCCATACCGTCCACGCCATCCCCTATGTCGTGATCGTCGTCGGCGCGGCGCTCCGCACCTACGACGAGAACTACGAGCTGGCGGCGATGAGCCTGGGGGCCAGCCGGATGAAGGCGATCTGGCGCATCACCCTGCCGCAGATCCGCCCGGCGCTGGTCTCGGGCATGTTCCTGGCCTTCATCTCGTCCTTCGACGAGCTTGTCGTGGCGATGTTCCTCGGCGGCTCCAACATGACCCTGCCGAAGAAGATGTTCGACAACATCCTGAACGAGATCGACCCGACCATCGCCGCCGTCTCGGTGCTGCAGGTCACGCTGGTCACGATCCTGCTCGTCGTCGTCTCCCGCTTCGGCGCCGGTGCGAAGCCGGTATAGCGGCGGCTTGACCCGACGGCCGACGGGGTCGACCCGCGGGGGCAAGTGCGTGATACTGCGCGTGATTTTCGCGTGGGAGGAACGCCGATGCCCGTCGTCTATGCCGCCAGGAGCAAGGGCCTGCAGGAATGGGGCGCCGAGGTGGGCCTCGGCAAGCATGTCTACAAGGTCGGCGTCGGCGAGGGGAAGGCGGCGGAGGTCGAAGCCGCGCTGAACGCCGCCAACGTCGCCGGCCACGCCGACTGGAAGGTGCTGAAGCTGGAGAAGGTCGACGTCGCCGACGAGGCCGAGATCCTCGAGAGGCTGGCCAAGCGCGAGAAGGCCGTCGATCCCAATTTCTACCCGCGCCTGCGCGGCGCCCGGGGGGTGTTCAAGGTGAAGCTGGAGAATGTCGGCAACCAGATCCTGGTGCAGCAGGCCTTCGGCAGTGGCTCGCTCCGGATCGAGAAGCTGAAGCCGGCCGACATCGGCGCCTACCTGATCCGCAACGGGCTGGAGTAGCGGCGGGCCGCAAGCGGCTGCCGCAATTCGTTTTTCTCTTATCGCGCGAAATTTATGTCGGGGATCGTCGAATAGTGTTGCACGTTCGATAATCGGAACATATCATGAACATCGATATCTGCCAGAAGGACAGAACGATGGCCACAGACTTGCGAAATTTCCTTCCGTGGTTTCAGCCCGGCGCAGGGAGCGCGAACGCCGGTCCCAGTCCGCTTGGCTCGGATGCCGTGCTTGAGGCACGATTCACGGCGGCGCGCGATGCTGCGATCCAATCCTATCGTAACCGCTACGGCCGCCCGCCTTCGGACGCCGAGTTGGAGCAGATGACGCCGCAGTACCTGACGCCCGAAGACCGCACGGTCTACGACCGCGAGCAGGCGGCGCGCCGACCTGTGCTCGCGCGCGGTGTTTCGGTGCCGCCGAGAATGACCGTGCCGGCGCTTCCGCCGTTGATGCCGCCGGTCGGTGCGACAGAGTCGCCGCCCGATACTGGTCGCGGCGTGTTTGACGATGCTCGAACCTACGCCGATGCCTCGATCAAGACCCTGGGCGCTCTGGGGTCGTTTGCAGGCGCGGCGCCAACCATCGGACTTGAGTTGTTCGGGCTGAGACCGGACGACCGGCGTTTCGAGGATGAGGAGGACGTTAAGCGCTTCGTCGCGCTTCTTCACTTGGCGCTCGGTGCCCAGGTGAAGGCGTACGACACCGCGAAGTCCGATCCGCGCAAGTCCTACGAGACCTACACCAAGGAGCGGATCGACCTTGAGCCGTGCCTGTATAGCCAGAAGGAGGATCAGCGCCTTCCCTGCTACTACGCGGGCATGACGAGTGGTGAAAATCTCCCTCGAGCAAACGTGGAAGCTCGCGACATGAGGCAGCACCCGGGGCCCTGGTATTTTCCAGCAAAGCAAGATTGCTCGACGAAAAGCTGGGTCGCGGCGCGTGCCAGAGAGCAGCAGCTCATTCAGCACTTTCGAGATGCCGGCGTGTCAGACAACATGATCAACAGCATCGCTGATCATCTTTGGAGGCCGTACATGCTGTCGCTGGCACAACAAGAATGCGGCGACAAAGCGCTCCCGACTCCGACGCGTCGGCCGTTGGGGCGCTAGCCAGTGTTGGTTAAGCAGCGACCGCCGGCTCCGAAGCGTCCGCGCTGGCTCACCAACTCGACATTGCGTCGAAAGACGCGTGAAGAAAAGGAAGCCTATCGACGCGCGCACTTGGGCGAATTCATCGCGATCCCCCTCCGCAGTGGCTTCGCGTTCGCACGTTATCGCGGTGTCAGTGGCTTCGCGTTCTACGATTTTCATGCACCACAGATCGCGGCCATCGACGAGATCAAGCGGCATCCGATCTTGTTCACGCTCTACTGCAACAGCGAGCGGCTGGCGAAAGGAGTGTGGAAGGTGATCGGCCAGGAGCCCCTGGAGCCTGAGTTGGCCGTCGAAGAGCGCTCTGTCCGACATTCCCATGGTAGCGAGTCTGTGCACATCTACTACGACGGCAAGTTTTGGCCCTATGCCGGCGAGGATCTGACGAAGCTGGAGCCCTGCGCCGTCTGGGACACGCCGGAGCAGGTGGAGGAGAGGCTGCGGTTGCATTTCATCGGCCGGCCCTACCCATGGTCGGAGCGCCAGAAGGTACCCTTGGAACTCGCCGAGCGCTTGTACCGCGAATATTGGGCCAAGCATGGCGGCGAGAAGAGGCGCTGAAGCGGCGGAGGCAGTTCGGCGCGGCGCGGTTAGCCCGGAAAATGGCAGGCCGCCTCTTGCCCAGCGGCGCGCTCCAACGTCGGCTCGATCTCCGCACACTTGGCCTGCGCCTTCGGGCAGCGGGTGCGGAAGCGGCAGCCCGTGGGGAGGTTGCCGGGGTCGGGCGGTTCGCCTTCGAGCCAGAAATCCTTGGTCACGCGCGCGCCGCCGATCTGCGGGATCGCGGCGAGCAGCGAGCGGGTGTAGGGATGCTGAGGCCGGTCGAAGATCGCCTCGACCGGGCCCATCTCGACGATGCGGCCGAGATACATCACGGCCACGCGCTGGCACATCATGCGCACCACGGCGAGGTCGTGGCTGATGAACACGTAGGTCAGGTTGAACATCTGGCGCAGCTCGCGGAACAGCGTCAGCACCGTCGCCTGCACCGAGACGTCGAGGCCCGAGGTCGGCTCGTCCAGGATCACGACCTTGGGATGCAGCGTCAGGATGCGCGCCAAGCCGACGCGGCGAAGCTGGCCGCCGGAGACCTCGTGCGGGTAGAGGTCGAGATGCGAGGCGGGCAGGCCGACCGCCTCCATGATCGCGCGCACGCGTTTCTCGCGCTCGGCCTCGCCGAGCTTCGTGTGAATGATCAGCGGCTCGTGCAGCGAGGCGCGGATCTTCCAGCGCGGGTCCAGCGAGGCGCCCGGATCCTGGTAGGCGTATTGCAGGTCGCGGCGCATCTCCCGGTGCTTGGCCGGGGTCAGGCCGGCGATCTGCCGCCCTTCGAACACGATCTCGCCGGACTGGGGCTGGTGGATGCCCATCAGGGTCTTGCCGAGGGTGGACTTGCCGCAGCCGCTCTCGCCGACCAGGCCCAATATCTCGCCCTGCTGCAGGTCGAAGGACACGTCGTCCAGCGCCTTGATCCAGCCGAGGCGGCGGTTGAACGGCCCGCGGATGGCGAAGTAGCGCCGCAGGTCCTTCACGCGAAGGATCGGTTCGCCCGTCGCGGGCGTGGAGGGCGCGAGTGCGTCAGGCATGGGGGTGATAGCAGCGCACGGCATGGGCGGGGCCGGGCGCGGTCAGGGCAGGGCGCTCGGCGCGGCAGGGATCGGTGGCGCGGTCGCAGCGCGGGTTGAAGCGGCAGCCCATCGGCGGGCGCACCAGGTTCGGCACCTCGCCCGGGATGCCCTGCACCTTGCCGTCGGGCCTGGGCAGGCTCGCCAGCAGCTTGTTGGTGTAGGGATGGGCCGGGCGGCGGAAGAAGGCGTCGATGGGAGCGGCCTCCACGTCCTGGCCGGCATACATGACCGTGATGCCGTCGCAGATCTCGTAGGCCGTGCCCAGGTCGTGGGTGGTCAGCAGCACCGCCACGTTGCGCTCGGTGGCGAGACGGCGCAGCAGCTTCAGGATCTGCGCCTGGATGGTGACGTCGAGCGCCGTGGTCGGCTCGTCGGCGATGACCAGGCGCGGCTCGGGCAACAGCGCCATGGCGATCATCAGGCGCTGGCGCTGGCCGCCCGAGACCTCGTGCGGGTATTTCGCGAGGATCTGCTTCGGCTGGGGCAGCTGCACCGCGTCGAGCATCGCAAGCACGGCCTCGCGGTCGGCGGCACGTCGCGCGCGCGGATAGGCGTGGAACAGCGGCGAGCCCGAGCCGACGGGCCGGCGCGGCGACTTCCAGCGCATGATCTCCATCATCTGCGTGCCGATGGTGAAGACCGGATTGAACGAGCTGAACGGGTCTTGCGGAATGAAGGTGATCGACCGCCCGCGCACCTGGTCGGCCAGGATCTTCTCGTCGGCCTGGAGCAGGTCGGTGCCGTCGAACCGGATCGAGCCGCGGTCGATGCGGGCAACGTGCCTGGGCAGGATGCCGAGGACGGCGCGGGCCAGCGTGGTCTTGCCGCAGCCGCTCTCGCCGACCAGCCCCATGATCTGCCCGGCCTGGAGACGGAGGTTGACGCCGTCGAGCACGCGGGCGAGGCCGGCGTCGGTGCGGAAGCCGAGCGACAGGTCGCTGACGGTCAGCAGGTCCGGTGCCGTCATTCCGGCGCTCATTCGGACCGCCCCACGGCCCGGCGGATGCGGGGGTCGAGGATGTCGCGCAGCCCGTCGCCGAGCAGGTTGAAGCCCATGACCACCAGGAAGATGGCGATGCCCGGCGCGGTCGCGTACCACCAGGCCTCGGGCAGGAACTCGCGGCTCTCGGCGATCATGCGGCCCCATTCCGGCGCCGGCGGCGGGGCGCCGAGGCCGAGGAACCCCAGGGCGGCGGCCGTCAGGATCGTGGCGCCCATGCCGATCGAGGTTCGCACGATGATCGCCGACGCGATGTTCGGCAGGATATGCAGGATCATCACCCGCGGGGCCGAGGCGCCGAGCGCGATGGCGCTTTCGACGAAGACCTCGTTCTTGACCGAGCGCGTCTCGGCATAGACGAGGCGGGCCCAGAACGGCCAGTAGGTGATCGACAGCGCCAGGATCACGTTCTCGATCGAGGGCCCGAGCGTCTGGGCGATCGCGATCGCCAGCACGATCTGCGGCACCGCCAGGAAGATGTCGGAGACGCGCATCAAGAGGTTGCTGGGCCAGCCGACATAGTAGCCGGCCACCAGCCCGATCGGCACGCCGACCAGCACGGCGGTGCCGACCGCGATCACCGCGATGGTGATGGTGATGCGCGCGCCGAACAGGATGCGGCTCAGGAGGTCGCTGCCCATGCGGTCGGTGCCGAGCCAGTTGACGGCGTCGGGCGGGCGCAGGCGCTGGGCGGTGTGGAACTCGGACACGTCGCCAGGGAAGGGCGAGAGGACCGGCGCGAAGATCGCAACCAGGACCAGGGTCAGGATCAGCGACGCGCCCAGGAAGGCGGCGCGGTCGCCGGTGAAGCGCTTGAGGACGCGCTGCCAGCCGGCCTGCTGCCGACGGGCGGTCGCTGCGCCGCCGGTCATCGCACCGCCGGTCATCGCGCCCCCCTCATCGTGCCCCCCGCGGGTCGATCAGCGAGTGGGCGATGTCGACCAGCAGGTTGATGGCGACGATCAGGCCGCCGGTCCAGATCGTGAAGCCGATGATCGCCTTGTGGTCGGACTGCAGGATCGACTGCACGGCGAAGCTGCCCAGCCCCGGCCAGTCGAACACGGTCTCGACCACCACGGCGTTCGTCAACAGCACGCCGAAGATCAGGCCGATCTGGGTGACGGTCGAGATCAGCGCGTTGCGTAGCACGTACTTCCAGACGATGAGGCGCGAGGGAATGCCCATGGCGCGCTGGTAGAGCACGTGGTTCGAGTTGATGACCTCGAGCACGCCGGCGCGCGAGAAGCGCACGATCGTCGCCGCGGCCGGCAGCGCCAGGGTAAGGGCGGGCAGGCAGAGATGCGCGAGCGCGCTGCGCAGCGACTCCCAGTCGCCCTGGATCAGGGAGTCGATGGTCATGAAGCCGGTGACCGGATCCGGGCCGAAGCCGCTGATGCGGCCGTTCAGCGGGGCGATGCGCAAGGTCATCGAGAACAGGAACTGCAGCTCCATCGCCAGCCAGAAGGCGGCGAAGGCGAGGCCGGAGACGGAGAGCACGCGCAGCACCTGGTCGATCCAGGCGTTGCGCTTGAGCGCCGAGACGACGCCGAGCGGGATGCCGAGGAGGATAGCGACCGTGATCGCGGCGATGGACAGCTCCAGCGTCGCGGGCAGGCGCTTGAACAGGTCCTCCGAGATCGGCCGCTGGGTGTAGATCGAGGTGCCGAGATTGCCGCTGAGGACATCCTGGAAGTGCCGCAGCAGCTGGACCGCCAGCGGCTTGTCGTAGCCGAGCTTCACGCGCAGGGCTTCGACCTGCTCCTGGGTCGCGTTCTCGCCGGCCATGATGCGCACGGGATCGGTCGGGATCACGTTCGAGATCAGGAACACGATCACGATCAGCCCGGCCATGGTCGGCACGAACCAGGCAAGGCGGGATAGCACCATTTCCAGACGGCGCATGCGGAGCCTTCAGGGCTGGGGACGGATGCGGCGCCGGGCCCTGGTCTCGAGGCCCGGCGCCGCCCGTTCCTGGCCTATGCTAGTTGAACGACGCCCAGCGCATGTCCTGCCCGCTGCCGATCGGGCAGAAGCGGATGCCGGCGACGTTCTTCGCGTAGGGACCGTACCATTTGGTGTTGTAGACGAAGATTCCCATCGCGTCCTCGGTCACCTTGCGCGCGGCCTTCTCGTACAGTTCCTGGCGCTTGGCCTGGTCGCTGATCGCGATGGCCTCGTTGATCCATTTGTCGAGTTCGGGATCGTTGTTGTACGTGTAGTTGCGCGTGCCGATGTAGCGCGTGCCGTAGAGTTCGCCGACCCAGTTGTTGGGGTCCACGTAGTAGGTGCTCTTCCACAGCGGCACCATGTCGTAGTTCTTCTCCTTGTCCTGCATGCGGCTCTGCACCACCTGCCAGGGCGCCGACTCGATCTTGATCTCGATGCCGATCTTCTTGGCGGTGTTCTGCAGCAGGGTCGCCGCCTGCTCGGTCTCGCTGAAGCCGGCCAGCGTGCCGATGGTGATCGGGCGCAACGGCTCCTTCATCTTGGCGAGCTCGGCCTTGGCCTTCTCCAGGTCGAAGGTGAAGCCCTTCAGGTCCTTCGGCGCGCCCCAGAGGTTGTTCGGGTTCGGGCCAGGGTTGCGGGCGACAGCGCCCTTCAGGATGTCGTTGATGAAGCCGTCATAGTCGAAGGCATAGGCCAGCGCCCGGCGGAAATGCACGTCGTTCAGCGGCGACCGCCCGTTGTGGATCGAGAAGTAGAAGACGCGCATCGATTCCTGCTCAAGGATCTGCACGTTCGCCTGCTGCTTCAACCGCAGGATCTGGTCGTAGGGCAGGTAGCCGTCGCTGCCGTGGTAGTCGCCCTTGATCAGGCCCTGGACGCGGGTGTTGGTCTCGAGCACGGTGCGGAACTCGATCTCGTCGAAGGCCTTCGGCCCCCAGCCGGCGAAGTGTTCCTTGAACCGCTCGCCGACGAAGCCGATCGCCGGGTCGTAGCGCTTGAGCTTGTAGGAACCGGTCGAGGCGACGTTCTTGGCGAGCCAGGCCTGGCCCCAGTCGCCGTCCTTCTCGTTCGCCTTCACCAGCTTGGAGTTGACGATCAGGATTTCCGGCACGGTGGCGATGAAGATCGCCGACGGTTCCTTGAGCGTGAAGACGACCGTGTACTTGTCCGGCGCCTTGGTCGAGCCCGGCTCGATGATCGGCAGGAACAGCGACGATGCGCCCTTCTTGGTCGCCAGCATGCGCTCCATCGAGTAGAGCACGTCGTCCGCGGTCATCTCCGTGCCGTCGTGGAACTTCACGCCCTGCTTCAGCTTGAAGGTCCAGGTCTTGCCGTCGGCCGAGGCGGTGTGGCTTTCGGCCAGCCACGGGATGATCTTCGGCGGGTTGTCGACCCAGCGATAGAGCCCGTCATAGAAGTTGATGCGCGA
>JAEULC010000179.1 GCA_016792605.1 Rhodospirillales bacterium | reverse complement strand
TCTTCCAGGCGCCGGGCGCGGCCGACCTTGTCGGGCGCAGCAAGGCCGTTGCCGCCGCCCTCGTGCACCATCGCCTCGATCTCGCTCTCGACCTGGTCGGACAGCTTGTAGCCGTCGGGACCGAAGAGCTTGAAGCCGTTGTCCTGGTAGGGGTTGTGCGACGCCGAAATCATGACGCCGAGATCGGCGCGCAAGGACCGCGTCAGCATCGCCACGGCCGGGGTCGGCAGCGGCCCCAGCAGCGTCACGTCCATGCCCATGGCGATGAAGCCGGCGGTCAGCGCCGGTTCCAGCATGTAGCCGGAGAGCCGCGTGTCCTTGCCGATCACGACCAGATGGCGGTGGTCGCCGCGCCGGAACTGGCGCGCAGCGGCCTTTGCCACCTGCAGCGCGGTCTCGGCAGTCATGGGCTCCGTATTGGCGGTGCCACGGATGCCGTCGGTGCCGAATAACTTGCGGGCCATCTTGCCTCCTGCCGGCGCACAGCCCCCGTAAGGTCCCCGGGGCTTCTATAGAGCATCACCCTAGGCTGGGTAAAGCAAACGGACGGTAAACGCTTGACGATGTTGGCGTCCGTGACGGCGCGCACAATGCGAAAGGGCGTCCCTGGGGACGCCCTTTCGGTCTTGTCGATTCTCGAACGCCGCCGGGCCCCGAACCTCTAGGCCCCGGGCTGCGGTTCCGGCTCCATGCCGCCCGGCTTCGGGCCGGACGGGCCCGAGGTCGGGACCGAGGCGCGGCGCCCGCCGCCGGCTTGGGCCTTGGGCTGGTCGCCGCCGTCGCGGTCGCGGTGGATCGGCTGGTCGGCCAGCAACGCCTTCACCTCGTCGAAGGACAGGGTTTCGTACTCGAGCAGGCCCTTCGTCAGCTTGTGCAGGTCGTCCAGTCGGTCGCTCAGGATCTTGCGCGCAACCTTCTCGCCGTTCTCGACGATGCGGCGGATCTCGGCGTCGATCATCGAGGCGGTCTGGTCCGACATGTTCTTGCGCTGCGTGACCGAGTGGCCGAGGAACACTTCCTGCTCGTTCTCGCTGTAGCGCAGCGGCCCGAGCTTGTCGCTCATGCCCCACTCGGTGACCATGGCGCGGGCAAGGTTGGTCGCCTGGCGGATGTCATCCGACGCGCCGCTGTTGAGCTGCTCCTCGCCGTAGACGAGCTGCTCGGCGATGCGGCCGCCGAAGCACATCGCTATCTTGGCCTCGCACCACTTCTTCGAGTAGCTCAGCCGGTCGCGCTCGGGCAGAGACATGGTCACGCCCAGCGCGCGGCCGCGCGGGATGATCGTCACCTTGTGCAGCGGGTCGCCCTCGGGAAGGTTCATGATGACGATCGCGTGGCCCGATTCGTGGTACGCGGTCGCCTCCTTCTCCTTCTCGCTCATCACCATCGAGCGCCGCTCGGCGCCCATCATCACCTTGTCCTTGGCGGCCTCGAACTCGAGCATGCCGACCATGCGCTTGCCCTTGCGCGCGGCGAGCAGCGCCGCCTCGTTGACCAGGTTGGCGAGGTCGGCGCCCGAGAAGCCCGGCGTGCCGCGGGCGATCGTGCGCGCGTCGACGTCGCCGGCCAGCGGCACCTTGCGCATGTGGACCTTGAGGATCTTCTCGCGGCCCGAGATGTCGGGGTTCGGCACCACGACCTGGCGGTCGAAGCGGCCGGGGCGCAAGAGCGCCGGGTCGAGCACGTCGGGGCGGTTGGTGGCGGCGATCAGGATCACGCCCTCGTTCGCCTCGAAGCCGTCCATCTCGACCAGCAGCTGGTTCAGCGTCTGCTCGCGCTCATCGTTGCCGCCGCCGAGGCCGGCACCGCGATGGCGGCCGACCGCGTCGATTTCGTCGATGAAGATGATGCAGGGCGCGTTCTTCTTGCCCTGCTCGAACATGTCGCGGACGCGCGAGGCGCCGACGCCGACGAACATCTCGACGAAGTCCGAGCCCGAGATGGTGAAGAACGGCACGTTGGCCTCGCCGGCGATGGCGCGGGCGAGCAGCGTCTTGCCGGTGCCGGGCGGGCCGACCAGCAGCACGCCCTTCGGGATCTTGCCGCCCAGGCGCTGGAACTTCTGCGGGTCCTTCAGGAAGTCGACGATCTCCTCGAGCTCGCCCTTGGCCTCGTCGATGCCGGCGACGTCGTCGAAGGTCACGCGGCCGACCTTCTCGGTCAGCAGGCGCGCGCGCGACTTGCCGAAGCCCATGGCCTTGCCGCCGCCCGACTGCATCTGGCGCATGAAGAACACCCAGACGCCGATCAGCAGCAGCATCGGGAACCAGTTGAGCAGGATCGAGAACAGCGACGGCACGCCGTCCTCGGTCGGCTTGGCGGCGAACTGCACGCCCGACTTCTGCAGGCGGTCGACCAGGTTCGGGTCGCGCGGCGCGTAGGTGGAGAAGGCGCCGCCCGACGAATAGTGGCCGGAGATGTTGTTGCCCTGGATCTCGACGTCCTTGACCTGGCCCTTCTCGACCATGGTCAGGAACTCGGAGAACGGAAGATTGGTCTGCGGCCCGCGCGTCCCGGAGTTCTGGAACAGGTTGAACAACGCCACCAGGAGCAGGGCGATGATGATCCAGAGGGCGAGGTTCTTGCCGAAAATGTTCACGTCGCGGTGTCCTGACCAGTGCTTCCCGGGGCCGATGGGCGGAAGCGCTTCGAAGCCCAAGGACGCACCTGCAATGCGCCCTTTCGATTAGATAGTGCGCGCCGTCGCCAGCGCAACGGCATACCCCATCGGAGCCAAGGGTACCGCAGGCAGGAATACGGCTGATTGGTTAATAATCCTATCAGCTTGCAGGGCCTTCCGTCCACCGCCAAGGCCCTTCCGCGAGCCCTGCGCCACGCCCAGAAACGGCGCCCCGAGCAGACCGTTCCGCCCGTAGAATCCGGGCATGGCCAGGGCCGCGGCGCGCGGAATCCCCAGGGCGTCCAGCCGCGCGCGGAAGGCGGCATGGCCCTCAGCGCCCAGGGCGCCGACCGTGGCGCCGCGCGGTAACGCCTTGATTGCGCTGGCGGCAATCCGGAATCGCCGGTCCCACAGGCGATCGGCGTCGGCGGCGAGCCGGGCCAGGGGGGCGACCGGAGGGGGGATCGCCGCCGCCTCGCGCACGACCAGCCAGCGCCCGTCGGCGGGGCTCCACTGGCAGCCGTGCAGCGTCTGACCTCGCGCGCTCGTGTTGTGCAGAACGCCCGCGGCCAGGCGCTCCAGCCGCTCCAGCCGGGGCGGTTAGTTATCGCCCGACACGGCCATCAGGCAGCGCGCCAGGACGCGAAGCTGCAGCTCCGGCGGCGCTGCGGCCAGCGGCGCCGGGTCCACCCGTAGAAATCCGCAAGGGTGCATCTCGACCGCCTGCGCCGCGAGCGACGCGGCGGCGTGGTCGAGGGCCTGGCGCGCGCGGCCCAGGCGCCCGGCGGTCTCCGCCAGGCGGCGCGGCGACAATCCTTCCTGTTCCAGCGCCAGGCGGACGCGGCTGCGCGCCGAGGCGCCGGCGCGATTGCCGGGATCTTCGACCCATGCCTGGTCTTCCTGGCGCAGCCGCGCGACCAGCGCCGCCTTCGGCACGTCGAGCAGCGGCCGCAGCAGGCGCAGGGATCCGAGCTCGACCGCGCCGGCCATGGCCGACAGCCCGTCGACGCCGCTGCCCCGCGCCAGGCGCAGCAGCAGCGTCTCGGCCTGGTCGTCGAGGTGATGCGCCAGCAGCAGGTGGAGGATGCCGCGATCCGCCGCCCAATCGACCAGGAGGCGGTAGCGTGCCGCACGCGCCCGGGCGGCGAGGTCGGCCGCCGGCTTGTCCCCGTCCCAGCGCAATACCCGGTGGCGGATGCCGCGCGGCTTCAGCCAGCGCCCGACCTGGCGCGCCTCGGCGCCGGATTCCGGCCGCAGGCCGTGGTCGACGGTGACCGCTTCGATGCGGCCGCCGCGCGCGCGGGCCCAGCGGTCGGCAAGAAGGGTGAGGCACAGGCTGTCCGCCCCGCCGGAAACGGCGACGACCAGCACCGGCGCGGGCTCGTAGGGCGCGAACGCGTCCATCCGCCGCGCGAAGGCGGCGTCGGTCAGCGCAGGGTGGCTGCTATCCCCGGGAGCGACAACGCGGCCTCGCGTCAGGTGCAGGCGAGCTTGCGGCGCTCGTTGTCGGCGATCGCCTTCAGGTTCTGCGGCGCGTCGCCGAACTCGTTGTTGAACTTGGTCAGCGTGGTGCAGGCTTCCTTCTGGCGGTTCATCGCCGCCAGCGACATGCCGAGCTTCAGGAGGTTGTCCGGCGCCTTCGAGCCCTTGGGGAAGTTCTTGTAGCCGTCGAGGAACGCCATCGCCGCCGGCTCGAACTGCCGGCGCACGTAGTGCGTCTCGCCCAGCCAGTAGAGCGCGTTGCCGGTCAGCTCGTCGGTCTTGTGGCGGTCGACGAACTGCCGAAACGCCGTCTCGGCATTGGCATAGTCGCGCTGGCGCAGCAGGCCGTACGCGTATTCGTACTGGTCGCGGGCCGACCCGGCGGGCAGGGCGACATTGCCGGCCACGGCCGGCTGCGCCATGGCGGGCGGCGGGGGCGGCGCGGCGGCCTGCTGCCGCTGCGCCGCGGCCAGTTCCGCCGTCGACATCGTGCCCAGCACGCCGGGCTGGCTCGACGGCGCGGGCACGCCGGCGGCTGGCGCCACGGCCGGGGGGATCGGCGGCATGGGCGAGCCGCCGGGCGAGGGAACAGTCATGCTGGTGCGGCCCGCCGGCGTCTGAACCGCGCCCGGGGGAACCTGGCCGAACCCGGCCTGCGGCGGCATGGCCTGCGCCGGCGCCCCCATCGGCGGGGCCATGGCGACGGGCGGCGGCATGCCGGCATCGCCGCCGGGGCGCTGCCCCTGCTCCAGCGCGCGCAGGCGGTAGTCGACGTCGCCGATCAGCTTGTCGAGGCGGTTCTGCAGGCTCTGGTTCTGGAAGGTCAGCTCCTCGAGCCGGCCGGTGACGGTCGCGAGCACCTGTTCCAGCTCGCTCATCCGCACTTCCAGCCGCGCGGCATCGCTGCCGCTGGGGGCGGCGGCGGCGCCGGGAACCGGCGCGGTCGAATACGGATTGCCCGGCACCGGCGAACGACCGCCGCCGCCATAGGCCGTGCGCTGCAGGGTCTGGAGTTCGCGTTCCAGCCGGTCGATCCGGTCCTGGAGGTTCTGCGCCCCGGCCTGCGGTGCGCCGACCAGCAGCGCCAGGGCGGCGGCGGCGCCCAGCGCGACGCGGCCGAGCCGGGAGCGATGGGTAATCGTGGACGCGGCAAAGCGGCGAACGGCGATTGCGATCATCGTTGCATGCCCGATCTGTTGGGTCCCAACCGGTTGGGTCATGGATGCGAGCCCCTCACCCAGACTTGTGGCGCGATTTTCGGGCGATAATAAGGCGTGCGCCCGGAGGCGGGGAAGCCCAATGAGGGCCCCGCGCTCCGGGTCGCTGCACGTCTGGACAGGATGTCACGCCGGCCCGGATTCGACGGGCCGGACGTCGGCGCCAGAGGTCAGTTCACCACCGTCACGCCGCGGCGGTTCTGCGCCCAGGCCTGCTCGGTCGAGCCGACCACGGCCGGGCGCTCCTTGCCGTAGCTGATGGTCTTGATGCGGTTCGGCTGCACGCCTAGCGCCACCAGGTAGTTCTTCACGGCGATCGCGCGGCGCTCGCCGAGCGCCAGGTTGTACTCGCGGGTGCCGCGTTCGTCGCAGTGGCCTTCGATGGTCACGCTGACATTCGCGTACTTCTTCATCCACGCGGCCTGCTTGTCGACGGTGGCGCGGGCGGCCGGCGCCAGGTCCGACTTGTCGGTGTCGAACAGCACGCGGTCGCCGATCTGGGCCAGCTCGGCGGCCGGGCCCAGGTCCTGCTGGCGCATCGCCTGCTGCTGCGGCGGGGGCGTCGGCGCCGGCATGGCGGGCTGCGCGCCGCCGGCGCCCTTCAGCTCGGCCACTTCCTCGGGCGTCGACGAACAGGCGGCCAAGAGGGCGGCCGCCGCGATCATTGCTAGAATCCTGACGTGCATTTCCAAAAACTCCTTAAGCGCACCAAGTCCAGACCCGCCCCATCAGGATCGGTGGACCCCAACCGCTCCGGCAGCCCTGCAGGCGGCCGGCCGCTCCGGATTCCGGTCTACATTCCCGGCCGGGCGGACGACGATCGGGCCCACAATTCCTCTCGCCCAGTCGTTGGCCGTTATACACGGCCGGACTCCGTAAACACAACAGGCAATCCACGATCTCGCCAATAGAATCCGACCCTTGAAGCAGATTCTTGCGGGCGAACTTTATGGCGCAAATGGGGCAGTTTCGATTTCTACGGGATTTCCCCCATCACGGGATCAGCGGCGACCAGGCCGGGTCGGAAGCCTCGGTCGGAGTTACAACCTCCCGTAGATTATACCCCGTGAGGTCGATCGAGTGCAGCCGCGTCGAGCCGCCCTTGCCGTCCGCGCCGCCCGGCGTCTGGCGGAAGAACATCAGCACGCGGCCGTTCGGCGCCCAGGTCGGGCCCTCGTCGAGAAAGCTCTGCGACAGCAGCCGTTCCCCGGAGCCATCGGTCTTCATCACGCCGATATAGAACGTGCCCTCGAGGATCTTGGTGAACGCGATCAGGTCGCCGCGCGGCGACCACACCGGCGTGGCGTAGCGGCCCTTGCCGAAGCTGATGCGGCGCACGTCGCGCCCGTCCGCGTCCATCACGTAGAGCTGCTGCGCGCCGCCGCGATCGGAGTTGAACACGACCTGGCGACCGTCGGGCGAATAGGACGGCGAGGTGTCGATCGACGGATGGTTGGTCAGCCGCTTCACCAGCCGCGTGCGCAGGTCCATCGAGTAGATCTCGGCATTGCCGTCGGTCGACAGCGACATGACAACGCTGTTGCCGTCGGGCGAGAAGCGCGGCGCGAAGGTCATGCCGGGGAAGTCGCCCAGCACGTCCTGCTGCCCGGTGTCGATGTTGAAGATGTACACGCGGGGCTGGTTGTTGAAGTACGAGAGGTAGGTGATGTCCTGCGTCGTCGGCGAGAAGCGCGGCGTCAGCACCAGCGCCGAGCCGTCGGTCAGGAAGCGGTGGTTGGCACCGTCCTGGTCCATGATCGCCAGGCGCTTGATGCGCCGGTTCGCCGGCCCGGTCTCCGACACGTAGACCACGCGCGTGTCGAAGTAACCGTCCTCGCCGGTGATGCGCTTGTAGATCTGGTCGGCGATGATGTGCGCCACGCGGCGCCAGTTCTGCGGCACCGTGAAATAGGCCAGCCCCACCATCTGCTGCTCGCCGATCACGTCCCACAGGCGGAACTCGATCTTGAGCCGCCCGTCGGTCTGCACCTCGGCGGCGCCGGTCACCAGCGCCTGCGCGTTCAGCGCGCGCCAGTCGGGAAAGCGCGGCTGGGTCTGGACCGCGTCGGGACCCTGGATGAAGGCGCGCGGGTCGATCGGCTTGAACAGGCCGGAGCGCTCGAGGTCGGCGGAGATCACGCTCGCCATGTCGCGCCCGACCGTCTGCGCCTGGCCCTCCTTGCCGAAGAACGGCGTGATCGCGATCGGCATCGGCTCGACATTGCCGCGCGTGATGTCGATGCGCAGCTCGGCGCGCGCGTCACCCAGCGTGGCTGCGAGCGCGAACACGGCGGCAAGCACCGCGGCGAAGAAGCGATTCATCGTCACATCCCCAACATTGCTTTGGGATCGAATACCAGCACGAAGGCTTTCCATTGGTCATATTTCTCCCGTGGCAAGCGGAGTGGCGTCTGATTGATGCCGCCGCATTGCGGCCGCAAGACGGCGCGCATCGCGGCATCAACGGCGCTCTGATAAAACGGATCCGACGCCATGCGGATGTTCGGCCGCGGCCGCGCCTGCGCGATGGTGCCGTCCGGGTTGGCGTAGATCTCGACCTCGACCACGAGCTCGGCGGCGTTGCGGCCGCCGAAATTCGGGTTCCAGCACGGCTTGAACTGCTCGCGCACGCCGTCGAGCTCGGAACCGGTGAGCTGGGCCGCGTAGTTGAGCGCGGTCTGCTGCGGCGGCGGCTGCGGTGTGGCCCTGGGCTGCGGCGGGGCGAGCTGGGGCTGCGCCGGCGCCGGCTTGTTGAGCGACTTCAGCGCCTGCTCGACCGCCAGGAAGTCGTCCTTCTTCGGCGGCTCCTTCTTCGGCTCCGCCTTCGGCGGCGGCTTGACTTCGACCTTCTTCGGCTCCGGCGGCTTGGGCGGATCGGGTTTCTTCGGCTCGGGCTTCGGCGCCTCGGCGATCACCGGCTTGGGCGGCGGCGGCGGCTCGGGCTTCGGCGGCTCGACCTTGGGCGGGTCGGGCTGCTTGGTTTCCTGCGGCGGCGGCGGGGGTGGCGGCGGAGGCGGCGGCGGGATCGGCGGCGGCGGCTCCTGCTTCGCCTCCTTCGGCGGCTCGGGCGGCTTCGGCGGCGTCGGCTTGGGCGGCTCGATCTTCGGCGCGGCGGGCTTCTCGGCGATGGTGACGAAGTCGACCGGCACGATCTGCTCGATCGCCGGCTTGGGCTGGCTGGTGAACGGGATACCGAACACCAGCAGCGCCACGATCGCCGAATGCGCCGCCACCGAGACGCCGAAGCCGATCCGCATCTCGGTCTTGTCGGAGCCGAAATCCTCCTCGTCCGGGCGCGTGGGAACCTGGCGCCGATCGCTCATGGCTTCTTCACCGCGCCGGAAGCCGGTGCCGACTGCGCCGCCTGAGCCTTGGCGCGGTTGGACTGCAGCGCCACGTCCATCGGGTCGAACACCAGGTCGACGCGCTCGAAGCCGACATTGCGGAGCTGCTCCATCAGGTCCAGCACCGCGCCGTAGCGCTGCTCGGCGTCGACGCGCAGCGAGATGCGCGTGTCCTTCTTCGCCTCCGCGATCGCCTGCAGCCGCGGCACCAGCGCGTCGGCCTCGATCACGGTGTCCATCAGGTAGATCTTGCCCTCGCGGTCGAGCGTGACGGCGAGGCGCGCCTCCTGGTCGCTGATCGGCTTGGCGTCGACCGAGGGCAGCTTTACCGGCACGCTGGTCGAGATCATCGGCGCGGCGATCATGAACACGACCAGCAGCACCAGCATCACGTCGACGAAGGGGGTGACGTTGATGTCGCTGATGCGCGGCGTGGCGATTCGCCCGCGGCCGCTGTTCATGAGGGCGCCGGCCATCGCGTCAGGTCTTCCTGCTGCCGGCGCGCGCGGGCGCCGCCGGCGCCGGCGTGTCCGACTGCACCTTGCCCAGCGCCAGGCCGGTGAAGCCGGCGGCGGAGAGCGGGCCCAGCACGGCGGCCACCTGGCCGTAGCTCGCCTGGCGCTCGCCGATCACGACCACCGGCTTCTCGCGATCGCCGCCGGTCAGGCGCAGCACCTCGGTCACCAGCACTTCCGGCTGCACCTTCATGTTCTGCTTGCCGATCTGGATGTCGCCCTGGGCGGTGACGCGGACGATGATCGTGCGGTCGTCGGGCACGGCGGCAGTGCTGGAACTGGCGGGCAGGTCGATCGGCGTGCCGGCGATGATCAGCGGCGCGGTCACCATGAAGACGATCAGGAGCACCAGCATGACGTCGATGAACGGCGTCACGTTGATGTCGGACATCATCCGGTGGCTGCGCCGGCCACGCCGGCGCCCGATCAGTTGCGCCGCCATGGCGTCAGCCGCGCTCCTCGATCTGGCGCGACAGGATCGCCGAGAACTCGCCGGCGAAGGCCTCGAGCCGGTTGGTGTAGCGGCCGAGCTCGGTCGACAGCTTGTTGTAGGCGATCACCGCCGGGATGGCGGCGACGAGGCCCAGCGCGGTGGCGAACAGCGCCTCGGCGATGCCCGGCGCCACGACGGCCAGCGAGGTGTTCTTCGACACCGCGATCGACTGGAAGCTGTTCATGATGCCCCAGACCGTGCCGAACAGGCCGATGAACGGCGCCGTCGAGCCGACCGAGGCGAGGAAGGTCATGTTCTTTTCCATGCGCTGGATCTCGCGCGCCAGCGTCACCTGCATGACCCGGTCGATGCGGGTCTGGAGCCCCCGGTCGGCGCCCCCGCCCGCCCCGCGGTCGACCGAGCGGCGCCACTCGCGCATCGCGGCGGCGAAGATCGCGGTCATGGGGTCGCTGGGGCGCTTGCCGGCGCGCTCGTAGAGCTCGCTCAAGGACACGCCCGACCAGAACGTGTCCTCGAACCGGTCGGCGGCCAGGAACTTGCGGCGCAGGAAGATCCACTTGCCGACGACGATGCAGGCGCACCAGACCGAGGCGAGGAAGAGCATGATGATGACCGTCTTCACCACCCAGTCCGCTTGCAGGAACAGGGCGATGACCGACAGGCTGTGGGCGCCTGCCGAACCGGGCAGCGCGACCGAGGCGATGGTGGTTTGGTCCATGGGGGTCCCGTCTGGTTTTGCGTTCGTCTTAGGTCACGAAGATGGCGATATGGCGGCACTGAGGCGCTGGGGCAGCCGCTGCGGGCGCCCCTGGCGGTCGACGCAGGCGATCTCGAGGCTCAGCCGGGCGATATCGTCGCCCTCGCGCTTGACCACCTGCTCGGCCTCGACCCGGGCCCCCTTGGCGGTGAGCACGCGGGTATGGACCTCGAGCCGGTCGTCCAGCCGGGCGGGCTTGAGGAAATCGACCGCGCAGCGGCGCACGATGAACGCCAGGCCGTCGCGCTCCAGCAGCTCGATCTGGTCGATCCCGACCCCGCGCAGCATCTCGGTCCGCCCGCGCTCGGCGAAACGCAGGTAGTTGGCGTGGTAGACCACGCCGCCGGCATCGGTGTCCTCGTAGTACACGCGGACGGGGAACACATGAACCCCGGTCACGGTTCCAGCCCCTCGGCGGCGGCGAGCAGCTCGAGCTGGGCCGTGTCGCGCTTGGGCACGGGCCGGCCGAGGTGCCGCCAGCCGCCATCGGCCAGCATCCGGCCGCGCGGGGTGCGCTGGAGCAGGCCCTGCTGGATCAGGAAGGGCTCGATGACCTCCTCGATCGTGTCGCGCTGCTCCGAGAGCGCCGCGGCCAGGGTTTCGACGCCGACCGGCCCGCCATTGTAGTTGTCGGCGATCACGCCCAGGTAGCGCCGGTCCATCATGTCGAGGCCGAGCTTGTCGACGCCGAGACGGTTCAAGGCCAGGTCGGCCGCCTTCGCGTCGACCTCGGTGCCGCCGGCCACGGCGGCGAAGTCGCGCACCCGGCGCAGCAGGCGTCCCGCCACGCGCGGCGTGCCGCGCGACCGGCGCGCCACCTCGGCAGCGCCCTCGGTCGTGAAGCTCGCGCCCAGCAGCCCGGCGCCGCGCGCGACGATGCTCTGGAGTTCCTTCGGCGTGTAGAAATCGAGCCGCAGCGGGATGCCGAAGCGTTCGCGCAGCGGCGTGGTGATGAGGCCCGAGCGCGTCGTGGCGCCGACCAGCGTGAACCGCTCCAGGTCGATCCGGACCGAGCGCGCCGCCGGCCCCTCGCCGATGATCAGGTCGAGCTGGAAGTCCTCCATCGCCGGGTAGAGGATTTCCTCGACCGCCGGGTTGAGGCGGTGGATCTCGTCGATGAACAGCACGTCGCGTGGCTGCAGGTTGGTCAAGAGCGCCGCCAGGTCGCCGGCGCGCTGGATCACCGGGCCCGAGGTGGCCCTGAATCCCACGCCCAACTCGCGCGCGACGATCTGCGCCAGGGTGGTCTTGCCGAGGCCGGGCGGCCCATGGAACAGCACGTGGTCGAGCGCCTCGCCGCGCGCCTTGGCCGCGTCGACGAACACGCGCAAATTGGCGCGCACGCCCTCCTGGCCGACGAAATCCTCGAGCTTCTGCGGGCGCAGCGCCGCGTCGGGCGCGTCGGCCTGGGTCTGCTCGGGCGCGACCGGGCGCGCCTGCTTGATCTTGTCGATCTCCTTCACCGCGCCAGTTCCTTAAGTCCCGCGCGGATCAGCGCGTCGACCGTGACCTTGGCGCCCTGCTCCTGGGCCACCTTGGCGACAGCGGTGAAGGCCTCGGCCTGGCGGTAGCCGAGATTGACCAGCGCCGAGACCGCGTCGCTGGCCGCGCCCTGCACGCCCGCGACCGCCTGGGCGGCGGGCTGCGCCGCGCCGGGCCCGCCAACGCCGGTCTGGGCGCCGAAGAACATGCTGCCGGCCTTGTCCTTCAGCTCCGAGACGATGCGCTGCGCCAGCTTCGGCCCGACGCCGTCGGCGCGCGATACCATCGCCTTGTCGCCCGAGGCGATCGCGGCCAGCAGTTCCTCGGCGCTCAAGCTCGACAGAATCGCCAGCGCTATGCGCGGCCCCACGCCCTGCACCGTCGTCAGGATGCGGAACCAGTCGCGCTCGGCGCGCTCGGCGAAGCCCAGCAGGCGAATGCTGTCCTCGCGCATCAGCGTCTCGACATGCAGCGTCGCCAGCCCGCCGACCGGCGGCAGGCGCTCCAGCGTGCGGCCCGAGCACTGCGCGTGGTAGCCGACGCCGGCGCAGTCGATCACAGCGAAATCCTCGCCGATCTCGGCCACCGTGCCGCTGAGCCGCGCGATCACGCCGGGTTCCCCGCCAGCACGCGGCCCTGCGCCAGGCGCTGGTTGGTGCCGCAGTGATGCGCGTGGCAGATCGCGACGGCGAGCGCGTCGGCCGCGTCCTTGCCGTGCTTGCCCGAGCCCGGCAGCAGGCGCTGGACCATCATCGCCACCTGCTCCTTCTCGGCATGGCCGGCGCCGACCACCGACTTCTTGATGTGGTTGGCGCCGTACTCGGCCACGGGCAGCCCCGCCTGGGCCGGCACCAGCAGCACCACGCCGCGCGCTAGGCCCAGCTTCAAGGTCGAGTCCGGGTTCTTGTTGACGAAGGTCTCTTCCACCGCCGCTTCCTCGGGCGCGAATTCCTCGATCACCGCGCGCAAGCCCTCGTGCAGCGCCACCAGGCGCAATGCGATCGCGGCCTTGCCGTCGGTCGAGACGGCGCCGGCGGCGACGAAGCGCAGGCGATTGCCGGAAACCTCGATCACGCCCCAGCCGGTGTGGCGCAGGCCGGGATCGAGGCCGATGAGGCGCATGCCCCGCGCTATCCCATCAGCCGCGCCATCAGGTCCTCGGCGATCTCGTAATTCGCCGCGACCGATTGCACGTCGTCGTTGTCGTCCAGCGCGTCGAGAAACTTGAGCAGGGTGCGCGCCGCTTCCTCGTCCAGCGGGATGGTCGCCTGCGGCTTCCACACCAGCTTGGCGCGCTCGGGCGTGCCGAACTTGGCTTCCAGCGCGTCGCGCACCGCGCCCAGCGCGTCGACCGCGCAGTGGATCGTGTGGCCGTCCTCGTCGCTGACCACGTCGTCGGCGCCGGCCTCCAGCGCCGCCTCGAACATGGCGTCGCCGCTGGCGGCGCTCGCCGGGAAATAGATCTCGCCGACCCGGCCGAACTGGTAGCTGACCGAGTTGAGCTCGCCCAGCGTGCCGCCGTTCTTGCCGAAGAGGGTGCGGATGTCCCCGGCGGTGCGGTTGCGGTTGTCGGTGAGCGCCTCGACGATGATGGCGACACCGCCGGGGCCGAAGCCCTCGTAGCGCACTTCCTCGTAGTTGCCGTCGTCGCCCCCGCCCGCGCCCTTCTTGATCGCGCGCTCGATCGTGTCCTTGGGCATGTTCTGCGCCCGCGCGGCGATGATGGCGGCGCGCAGCCGGGCGTTCATCGCCGGGTCGGGGACGCCCTGCTTGGCCGCGACCGTCAGTTCGCGCCCGAGCTTGGCAAAGGCCTTGGACCGCTGGGCGTCCTGGCGCCCCTTGCGGTGCATGATGTTCTTGAATTGGGAATGACCGGCCATGGCCGCGGCGACCTAGTTCCTGCGGTTGGAATCAACGGGTTATACCAGATGTGGTAGCGGGAACAATAGCCGCCACGCCATCGCGGGTACCAGACCAATGTGGCGGGAATGGGATGGAAAACCTGGGTTTTCCCCAGGCCAGAGGCCCCCGAAGGCCCCGATCCCCGGCATTTGCCGAATATTAACGCCTCCGGCCCAAGCTCCGACCCCAAGGGGCGCCAAAGGGGCATCGGCTATGGCATTGGCATTCGAGGCGGATCGGGGCATCAGCCGTGCGGACGGTTTTTGGGCTGCGGCGACGTTGAGCGCCGTGGCGCTGACCGTGGCCGCCAGCGAGGCCCGGGCCGAGCCCAAGCGCACCCAGGCCCAGGCCCGGATCGTCGCCGTCTGCAGCGAGCTGGCCGAGCTGGCCGACCACCCCGAGACCAAGCTGGTCGGCTCGATCGCCCTGTCGCTGGGCGAGTTCGTCCGCCAGTCCGACCTCGACCAGCCCGCGCTCGAGGTCATCGCCGGCCACCTGGAGGCCTTGCGCGCCGTGCTGCGCCACACGATCCAGGGCGACGGCGGCCCGGTCGGCCGCCAGATCATGGCGGGGCTGAAGGCCTCGGTCGCCCAGCGCGTCAGCTAGCCCGGCCTCCGCCCAAGCCATGCCGGCGTCCGTCTACATCGTGCAGCACGTTCGCGCCGAAAAGGGCCGCGACGAGGACGCGCGCCTGGTCGGCGTCTACAGCACGAAGGACGCCGCCAAGAGCGCCATCCTGCGCGCCGGCACGCAGCCGGACTTCCAGCGTTTCCCCAATGGCTTCAAGATTTCCAAGCACCCGCTCGACACGGACCATTGGACCGCGGGTATACCGCAGCCGAACGGCGCGACGCGCTACTAACATGAACCGCGGCGAGACAAACGCCGGCGCGAAGCAATTCAAGCGAGCCTTGGCGCTAACGGCCTCCAAGAAGCCGAACTATGCGAAAGCACTCCCGCTTTTAGTGACCGCCGAACGGCTGGGCCATGCCGAGGCCACCTACGCGCTTGCGACCTGGTACCTGTTCGGCCGGCATGTCGCGCCGTCCATGACAAAGGCGCTGACGCTGCTAAAGCGCGCGGTGCGTCGCGGCAGTGCCGATGCAGCATTCGATCTAGCCATCGCGTTCGAACAAGGAAAAATCGTCGAACGCAACGAGCGCAAGGCGTTTCAGCTCTATCTAACTTCAGCGATTCGTCATCGCCAGCCGCTCAGCTATCCGCCCATGTATAGCTTCCGCGAAGCCGCCTACGAGGTGTCGCGCTGCTACTACCACGGCATCGGCGTGGCCGCGGATCGGCGGGCTGGGATGATCTGGAAGATCGAGAGCAAAGCGTTCCGGTCGCCCAAGAGAACAGCTCGACCGCCAGTAACTAGCTCTAGCTCGCCGCGTCGATCGCGGCGTTGAAGCGCTGCACCGCCGCCCCCGGACCGTCCGGCGCGTTCCATACCGAAGAGACCACCGCCAGGAATTCCGCCCCCGCCCTTACCAAGGGCGGGCAGTTCTCGGGCGTGATGCCGCCGATGGCGACGGCGGGCACGACCATCGCCTGGCACCAGTCCTCCAGCAGCTCGATCGACGCGTGGTACTTCGCTTCCTTGGTCGATGTGGGAAAGAACGCGCCGAAGGCGACATAGTCGGCGCCGTTCTCCGCCGCCTCCATCGCCAAGTGCATCGAGTCGTGGCAGGTGACGCCGACGATCGCGTCGGGGCCGACCATCGCCCGCGCCTCGGCATAGGGCGTGTCCTGCTGGCCGATATGCACGCCGTCGCAGCCGGTGACCGCCGCAAGATCGGGGCGGTCGTTGAGGATGAAGGCAACGTCGCGCTTCTGCGCCACGGGCCGCAGCGCCTCGATCGCCGCCAGCACCTCGTCGTCCTCCGCGTCTTTCAGGCGCAGCTGCACGCAGGCCACGTCGCCGCCGTCCAGCGCCGCCTTGAGCCGGTCGACGAATTTGCGCGGCTCGAGCTTCGGCGGGGTGACGAGGTAGAGGCGGCAGCGGTTGTCGTTGTTGCTCATGGACGTCCAATCAGGAAAGCGCGCGCAGCGGCCGAGGAATCGTCGGCGTCTGCGAGATCCAGCGTGTCATAGCGCGTCTTATCGATCACGGCACCCTGCACTTTGGCGATGGCCTCGATACCCGCGCGGGCGCGGCGGTGGCCGGCCAGCCGCAGATGCGTCGCGCCCAGCCGCAGCGCGGCGAGCGCGCGGCCGGGCTGGTCGGCGCAGTCGAGCACCGCCGTCACGGGCACGTCGGGATGCGGTGCCTGCGCCTGGCGGACGATCTCCAGGAACCAGGCCGGGCCGGCATAGGACGCAGCGCCGGGGCCGCTGAGCAGCGTCAGCGGCGCGCCCAGCGACGCGGCGGCGGCGAGCGCCGCCTGCGCCTGGGCGAGCGAGTGGACGACGATCGCCTTCGGCGAACTCAGCCGAGCTTGCCGAGCGCGACCGCGGTGTCGCTCATGCGGTTGGAGAAGCCCCATTCGTTGTCGTACCAGGACATCACGCGCACCAGCTTGCCCTCGATCACCTGGGTCTGGGTGATGTCGACGGTCGAGCTGGCCG
>JAEULC010000119.1 GCA_016792605.1 Rhodospirillales bacterium | reverse complement strand
CGAAGCGGAGATAGCGCTGGGCGATGGCGGCGACGGTGATGCGGCTTTCGGCGCAGCACTAGGGGATCTGCCGTTTCGTCCGCTCGCCTCCGCGACGATCTTGTCCAGCCCCGCCTTAGGAAACAGCACGCGCCGCCCAATCTTGAACGACGGCAGGTCCCCAGTCTGCGCCGCCAAGGAGACACCAGCCAACGAGACGCCAAGAAGCGCGCGAACCTCTGAGGCGGTGTAGGCGATCTTTTCCACGACGATTTCTCCTCTGCGTCGTTTTCCACCTCCTCACGTTGCGTCTTGACACCATGACCGCGCAAGGATATTTGATACTCGTATGTATCATAATTCGAGGACGTGATGGCTGGCCGACGTAAAGGCGCGGGCAGACCGACGGAGGGACCAAACGACAACCAGATCGTTCCGGTACTCGTTCGCGTATCGCCCAAGACAAAGCAACGGCTCGATGAGGAACGCGCGCAGCGCGCCAAGGAACTCAACCGCACTAAGCTATCGATGACGCAGATGGTAGAGCTTCTTGTGACAGAGGCGCTGGACGCGCGCGCCGACCGAAAGACGGTACGCGGTCAGCGCGCCAGAGCGCTCGGCTATTTGATGGCAATGATAGCCGAGCTGACTGAGAAGGAAGTCGGCCGGGCCTGGTCAACAGATCCCTACACCTTCAAGCTGCTCCGCTGCGCGATCGACGAATTGCTTGGGAAGCTCGCGCCTGAGGGCCCTCTCACGATCCCCGCGAGCTTTCAAAAGGAGCTCGATGAGCTCGGTCCCGATCCTTCTGACATAACGCGCAATATGCTGACGATCCCCGAGTTCACTGCATGGCCTCGTGTTACCGGACCGCTGCTTCACAGTTTGGCATGGGCGCAGGCGAAATCTGCCGACGAACGCATGGTTGGCCTTCCAAAGCTCCGAGATCCTGACGCGGAAGCAGCGCGGGAATTTATTCTCGGAAAACTGGCGTCAGCTTTGCTGCCACCGATCCCCCCGAGGAGCACCAAGAAATGAGCGCTCGCTACCCTGGCATCCGTGAGAGCGGCAAAGGCACCTGGGAGATCAAGTTCGAGGCTGGCCGCGACCCGATCACGGGCAAGCGGCGCACGCGGTATGTCACCTTTGCAGGCACCAAGGCCGAAGCCTCGGCCGAGCGCGACCGCCTGAAAACCTTGTCGCGAAAGGGTGATCTGGTCGACCCGTCGAAGATGACGCTCGCGGAATTCATCGTGCGCTGGGACCGCGATTGGGCCGCCGCCAACACGAGCCCGAAGACCCTCGAGCGATACCGGGAGCTGTTGAGGCACCACGTCGAGCCGCATCTCGGCGCGGTCGCAATCCAGAAACTCCGGCCGACGCATCTGCAGGAGCTATATGCCCGGCTGCTACGCGAAGGCCGCGCGCCGCGCGAAGGCAAGCCCCAGGTTGGGCTCAGCGCGCGGACCGTCGGGCACGTTCACCGCGTCGTGCATCGCGTCCTGGGGCACGCCATGCTGTGGGACGTGGTGACCAAGAATGTCGCTTCGCCGGTGAAGCCGCCCAAGGTGGCGACCGAGGAAGTCGAGATCCTGCGCGCCGACCAGGTCGCCGCTGTTCTGTCCAAGCTGCGCGGCCGCACGCTTTTCATGATTGTGGCCCTCGCCCTCGCCTCCGGTGCCCGCCGCGGCGAGCTGCTGGCGCTGCGCTGGGGTGATGTGGATTGGAAGGCCGGCGCGATCCGTGTCGAGCGATCGCTCGAGCAGACAAAGCTCTCTGGCCTGCGTTTCAAGGAACCCAAGACGAAGCACGGGCGACGGACGATCGACCTCCCCTCGCCCGTCATCACGGAACTGCGCACGCACCACGATGCGCGCAACCGCCAGCGCCTGGGCATTCCGGGAAACACGGAGGTCGTGCCCCATCAGGACATGCCGGCCGAAGCCCTCGTCTTCGCCTTGCCCGATGGCGCCCCCAGGAGCCCGAACGCGCTAACGCGCGAGTGGTCGCGCATCCGCGACGAGATCGGCCTGCCCCCGGTTTCCTTCCACGCGCTGCGGCACACGAACGCTTCGCGGCTGATCGATGCCGGGCTCGACGTGCTGACGATCAGCCGGCGGCTCGGCCACGGCTCTCCCACGATCACGCTCGGCGTGTACGGTCACCTGTTCAGCAACAAGGGAAGCCAGGCGGCGCAGGCACTTGCGTCGATGTTTGGCGGCCGGACGGAATGAGAACGCCCCGGTGGGAATGCGGTGGGAATGAAGGCTTTGCCATGACTGCGGCGTCTGCTAAGTCATTGCCCCGCCTCGCGGGACAGGTGGCCGAGCGGTTTAAGGCACCGGTCTTGAAAACCGGCATGGGGGAAACTCCATCGTGGGTTCGAATCCCACCCTGTCCGCGGAGGCCCTGGGCGGCCGGCGCGGCTGGCTAGGCCGCCGTCGCCTGCTCGGACCGGAGCGGCGAGACGCGTGAAACCGGCAGGTACAACTGCGCGGATGTGCCGTGGCCCGGCGCGCTCCGCAGCTTCAGCTCGCCGCCATGCAACCTGGCCAAGTTCGCGACGATCGCTAGTCCCAGGCCGACGCCTTCGTGCTTGCCGGGAACCGCGTTGCCGGCGCGCTCGAACGCAACGATAACCCGGCCTATGTCGGCCTCGGCGATCCCGACGCCGGTATCGCGCACGGCGAGGACGAACCGCGGGCCGTCCAGGTTCCAGCCCACCGTCACCGCGCCTGCCTCGGTGAACTTCACGGCATTGGCGAGGAGATTGAGGAGCATCTGCAGCATCGCCCTACGGTCGGCCAGCAACAGGACGTCGATCGCCTCGGGATCGACCGAGATTGCGAGCCGCTTCTTGTCCGCGGACGGACGACACATGTCGATCGCCTGTTCCGCCAGTGGGCGCAGCGCGAACTTCTCCTCGTTCAACTCGGCCTTCCCGGCTTCGAGCCGCGAGAGATCCAAAATGTCGGTCACCAGGGCGAGGAGCTGCTTGCCGGCGCTCTGGACATGCCCGAGATACTCGCGGCCGCGCGGCGTTACGGCGCCGGCAATGCCGAGCGCCATCGCCTCGGAGTAGCCGAGGATCGCATTGAGCGGGGTGCGCAGCTCGTGGCTCATATGGGCCAGGAAGGCCGACTTGGTCTGGCTGGCCGATTCCGCCCGGTCCAGCGCGTCCATCATCCGACGATGTATGTCATGCTCGCGGACGGAGACCTTGATGAGCAACGCGCCGAGCAACAGGACCAGGCACGTGAACAGCAGCGCGGCGCCCATATACACGGATAGATGCGCCGATGCCGCGGACTGGATGTCGTCGATCGGTCGGCCGACCGCGACCACCAGCGGGTAGTTCGCCACGCGGTAGAAGGCGAAGAGGCGGTTGACGCCGTCGATCCGGCTCGGCCTGACGTAGGTGCCCTGCCCTTCGCCCGAGTTCAGCCGGTGCATCAGTGCATCGCCGTCGCCAAACGCCGTCTGCAGCGCCACGGCATCGTAGGGATAGCGTACGCGAAATCCACCGTCGAGGCCGAGCACCCCGAAGGTGTCCCGGTCCGAGATGGAAAGCGCCTGGTAGAAAGGCCCGAAGTAGGTCGGGTCGATCGAGACGGTGACGACGCCGCCGAAGGTTCCGTCGGCGGCATTCAGCCGCCGCGTCACCTGGATGCACCATTTTCCGCTGGGCTGGCCCTGGACCGGCCGCGACACGAAAATGCCTTTCGAGCGGCCGTCGCGGTGGACCTGGAAATGCTCGCGGTCGAACTGGTCCACCGGCGCCGCGGTGCCCATGCTCATGAGGACCGTCGAGTTGCCCTGCGCGTCGGTGATGTGGGCCTGGGTGATCAGGTCGCCCAGTATCGCGCTGGAACGAAGCAGGCCGGCGATATCGACGTCGAGGCGGCCGCTCTCGTGAATCTGCTTGATCGTCCAGGTGAACTGGTCGATCGACCGGAACACCCGCTCGGTATGCTCGGCGGCGGCGCGGGCGAGATTCTGGGTATGCAAGCCGGCGGCACCCAGCGCGCGTTCGCGCTCGTACGACGCCTGGACGACGATCCCAATCCAGACCACGACGATCAGCACCACCGACGCAACCACGATCCCGCGCGTCAACGCGAGCTGCGGCGCGATCCAGGCGGCCCGGCGCCACCACCGGCCAGGGCCGACGGCCGCGATCCAACCCTTGTGCTGTTTCATCGCTGCCCTTCGCCGAGCAGCTCCTGCCAGCGCTCGATCAGTACGCGGATCTGCGTCACCCGCTCGAGTTGCGCCGTGTCGTCCGCCGCGGTGGCGGGAGGCGAGAGGTCGAGCAGGACCAGGGACCGCACGATCGCCTTGCCGAGCGAGATCGCCTCGGCGTCAATCCCCGAGTCCGACGCGACCGATTGCTCGGTCAGCTGCACCAGTACCTTGGCCACGTTCGCGACTGCCCGCAGCCGGTCGAGCTCGTTGTCGAACATGCCGCGTTCGCGCGCCAGGGCGCGAAGGCCCCGGCGCGCGACGGGAAATCGACCAAGTCGCCCACGGCCCGATCTCAGCCGGCCCGGACGCGCGAAATGAACCGGTCCACTTCCAGGCGCAGGGTTTCCGCCTGCTTCGCCAGCTCCGAGGAGGCGCCGTTCATCTGCGACGCTGCGGCGCCGACCTCGCCCGATGCCTGCGTCACGCTGACGATGTTCTTGTTCACTTCCTGGGTGCCGGCCGCCGCCTGCTGCACATTGCGGCTGATCTCCTTGGTCGCCGCGCCCTGCTCCTCGACGGCCGAGGCGATCGAGGCGGCGAAGCTGTTCACCTGCTCGATCTTCTTGCCGATGCTCTGGATCGCCGAGACCGCCTCCTGGGTCGCCGACTGCACCGACTGGATCTGGCTGGCGATCTCGTCGGTCGCCTTGGCCGTCTGCGTCGCCAGGCTCTTGACCTCCGAGGCGACGACCGCGAAGCCCTTGCCGGCCTCGCCGGCGCGCGCCGCTTCGATCGTCGCATTGAGGGCCAGCAGGTTGGTCTGGCTGGCGATGTCGGTGATCAGCTTCACCACGTCGCCGATCTTCTGCGCCGCCACGGAAAGTCCGTCCACCGTCTGTCCAGTGGCCTGCGCCTGGGATACGGCCTCCCGGGCCATGCGGGCGGACTCGCTGACCTGCCGGCTGATCTCGCCGATCGAGGAGCTGAGCTCCTCGGCCGCCGACGCCACGGTCTGCACGTTGGCAGACGCCTCCTCGGAGGCCGCCGCCACCGCCGTCGCCTGGCGGCTGGTCTCCTCGGCGGTTGCCGACATCGCGGTCGAGGACGACTGCATCTCGGAGGCCGACGAGGACACCGTCTCCACCACGCCCTTCACGGTCGATTCGAACCCGTCCGCCAGGGCGTTCATGTCGGCCTTCCGGCGACGCTCGGCCTCGAGCCGCATGTTCTCCTCGGCCGCCTTCTGCTCCTCGGCCGTGCGGAGCATGCGCTCCTCGAGCTCCTTCAACTTGCGCTCGGTTTCCGCGGCCGCTTCGTCGGCCAGGCGGCGCTTCTCGATCTCCTGCTCTTCCTGGTGCTTGCGCGCCGCCTCGGCCTCCCGCTGCAGGCGCTCGTTCTCGATCCCGCCATCCTTGAAGATGGCCACGGCCGCGGCCATGCGGCCGATTTCGTCGCGGCGATCCAGCGCGGGAATCTCGGCCGACCAGTCCTTGTCGGCAAGGCGCTTCATCACCCCGGTCAGGCCAAGCAGCGGTCCTGAGATGCCGGTTGCGACGACGAAGATAAACGCCGCGCACAGCAGCGCCACCGCCGCCGACGTCGCGTAGATGATCCGGGTCAGCAGCGAGACACGGTCATGGATGACGGTTCGCGTCTGTGCGGCCTTCTCGTTCATCGCAGACCCCATCTTCTCCAGGACCGGGTCGATCTTGGCAAACGCCACCGAGAGCTTCTTCGTCGCCGCGGCGAGCGCGTCGATCTTGCCGGCGAGGTCGATGAATTCCGCCTGGTAGCCGGCGAGCGCCGCGCTCAGGGCCTTCTTCCGGTCAGGGCCAAGGGAGGACGCTTCGATCAGCGCCTGCGCCTTCGTGACCTCGACCTTGATCTGGTCGACGTATCGGGCCTCCTCGCGCATCAGGAAATCCTTCTCGTGCCGCCGGAGCTGCAGCACCGAGATGGTGAGCTTGTCCAATTCCGCCTTGGCGGCCTCGGCCTCCATGCCGTGGACGAGGTTGCGGAACTTGCCTTGAATGCCGTCGCGCTCCGTGAGCCCGATGTCGCGCTGCAGGGCCACCATGTCGACCGACGCGGCCCGGTAGGCGTCGATCTGGGCGGCAAGCGCGGCGATGTCGGCCTTGTGGTTCGCGGTCGCCGGGCTGCCGCCCAGCTTGGCGAGCGCCGCCTGCGTCTTCTTGATCTCCTCCTCCAGCGCCGACGCATGCTTCATGTCGCGGCGAAGCAGGAAGTCCTTCTCGTGGCGACGCATCTGCAGGGCGTGCTCGTTCAGCTCCGCCATGGACATGCTAGCCGCGTCGATGCGCTGCAACTCCGCTGCGAGGTCCTCGCGCATGCCGAAGGCGACGACGATCAGCCCGACGAGCATCGCGATGCCCGCCAGTCCGACGCCGCCCACCAGGGCGATCTGGGTTTTCAGGCTGAAGCGGGATAGGAACTTGGAAACGGTACGCATCAGAGTACTCCCTCCGAGCCGGCGTGTGCCGGTTCTTTCAATGCAAGGTGAAGCGCGTTCGTATCGATGGGCTTCGGCAGCAGCGTGCGCAGGCCGAAATGGGACATGAGGGTTTTCGCCAGGCGCCGCAGCGAGGGCTGGCAGCCGGTGACGCCGATGACGCGGATGCTCGGATAGCGGTGGCGGATCTCGCGCAGCAGCTCGATGCCGTCGACCTCGGGCATCAGCAGGTCGGTGATGACGACGTCAACGCCGCCCAGCGCCAGGCGCGACAGGGCCTGGCGGGCGGAGGTCGCGAGTTCGACCTCCTCGCCGGCGCGGGTCAGCAGCGTCGCGAGATACTCGCCGTGGAGCTTGTCGTCGTCGACGACCAGGATTCTGGGCACGATTACCCCCGATGAAATCGAGGGTGTTGGTACGCCGGCGCGCGCGCCGCGTCAGCACGAAGGAGGTATAGTATCCGTAGCGATAGATCAGCCGCCTCGGTGTATAGCGCGTGTCAGGCGGGTCCCTTGATGAGCCCGTCCCGCACCGCCCGTGCGATGGCTTCCGCCCGGTTTCGCGCGCCGAGCTTTCGCGCAATGCGCTGCGCGTGCAGCTTCACCGTCACCTCGGCCAGGTCGAGCTCGCGGGCGATCTCCTTGTAGGTGTCGCCGCGCGCCATGCGGTCGATGACCTCCGCCTCGCGCCCCGTCAGGGGCCCTTCAGCTTGGCGCACCGGCGCGGGCCCGCCGGTCGTCGATGCGAGATCGTGCGGCACATAGATAGCCCCGGTCATCACCAGCCGGAGCGCCGCCAGGATGACGTCGGGACTGAAGGTCTTGGGCAGGAAGCCGGTCACCCCGACCGCCAGCGCCTTGGCGACGACATCCGCGGTCATGTCACCGGAGATCAAGGCAACCTTCACCGCCGGCCAGCGTGTCCGGATCTCGCGCGCGCCGGCAACCCCGTCCGAACCCGGGAGCTGGACATCGACGATGGCCAGATCGAACGTGTTTTTTGTCATAAAATCAGATAGTTGCGGCAAAGTGTCGACGCTGCAGACAACTTCGAAGTCCGGCGTGCGCGCAAGCAAGTCCACGATTGCCGACCGGTAGAGGGGGTGGTCGTCGGCAATCGCAACACGATGAAGAGTCTGCTGCATGGAGGAAATATACGAAGGAATAGTGCGCGAAGCGACCACATACTAAGAACAGTGAGACTGGCGCGCGACCGCGGTACTAAGGTTGCCCCAGGAGCTCCGCCATGACGCTAGCAATCTCCCCCTCGACCGCTGCGGTGATCCTCGCGATCGCGTCGCTGAACTTCAGCGTCATGCTGTTCGTGATCTGGCGGATCAATCCGCGGGAGGTGGGCGCCGCTTATTGGAGCGCGGCCCTGCTGGTCGGCGCGGTCCGCAGCGGCCTATTGGTGCTCGGCCATCAGGGCGCAGTCTGGACATTTCTCGTCACCGACGCTCTTTACAGCGTTGTGCTTGGCGTGGCGATCCTTGGTGCGTTCGCCTTCGTTCGCCGGCACTCGCCGGTGCGGCAGGTCGTCCTGGCGATCGCGGCCACCGCGGCCGCGCTTGTAGCGGTTCGCCTGCTTCAGGGGCAGGCCGACTGGATTGTCTTCGCCCATGCCGTGGCGTCTATTGCCGCCTTCGTCGTGATCGGGGCGTTGTTCCTTGGCGCATGGCGCGCCGACGGCAATGCCTACCATGCGGCGCTTGCCCTAACCTTCCTGCTATGGGCGGCGATCTGGTTCGTCGTTCCTGTCGCCGAGCCGTCATCGACTCTCGGCGGCCTGACGGTACTCGTGCGCGCGGCCCTGCAGGTGGCCGCGACCGTCACCGTCGCCTTGATGGCGCAGAGCCGCCTCACCCAACGGCTGCGCGCGGAGATCGCGGATCGTACCCTGGCGGAGCAGCGCTTCCAGGACATGATCGAGACCGCCTCGGACTGGTACTGGGAAATCGACGCCGACATGCGCTTCACCTTCATGTCGCCCAGCATCGAGCGCATGTCCGGCAAGCCCGCCAGCGAGTACATCGGCCGCACGCGCGAAGAAATCTACGGGGCGGCCTCGGAGAGCGCCGGCTGGGACGAGGCCAGGCGGCTGATCAATGAGCGCAAGCCGATGAAGGACCTGCGCCGGCAGTCGACAAACCCGAAAACCGGCCGTTCCTACGTCTACACGATCAGCGGCAAGCCGGTATTCAACGACTTCGGCAGATTTGTCGCCTATCGCGGTTCCGGCCGCGATCTCACCAAGCACGAGGAGACCGAGACCGCGCTCGCGCTGATCCGGGGCGGCATCGGCGGCGCGCTCGGCACCGACTACATGCGCGCGCTGACGCAGCACCTTGCGGAGGCCCTGCGCGCCGACCTGGTCTTTATCGGCAGGGTCAACGAGCAGCGCGACCGGGTCCGCACCCTGGCCTTCTGGTGCGATGGCCAGATCGTGGCGAATACCGAGTACCCGGTGGCGGGATCGCCGACCGCCCGCATGCTGGCCGGACAAGCCTGTGTCCATGTCGACAGCGTCCGCGAGCTGTACCCGGGGGATGCGGCGCTGGCGCGGCGCGGCATCCGCGGCTATGTCGGCGTTCCCTTGCTCGATGATGCCGGCAAGGCGATCGGCAACATCGTGGTTCAGACACTCGCGCCACTGCCGAATCCGGAGCTGACGGAGACCGTCGTCAAGACCCTGGCGACGCGCGCCGCGGCCGAGCTGCAGCGCCAGATCGCCGATGAGCGCTTGCGCGAGAGCGAACATCGCTTGCGCGAGATTGTCGACCACATGCCGATCGGCTTCGTCCTGAAGCGCGGCAACCGCTTCGTCATGGTCAACAAGACCTATTCCGACTGGGTCGGCATGCCGACCCAGGAAGTGGAGTCGATGACGGATTCGGAGGTCCGCGCCCGCCTCGGGTGGCCGCTGCAGCTCCAGGGCGAGATTGACGCCAATCAGCGCGAGGTCGCGCAGCTGGGCCGCAATACCATCTTCGAGCGCCGCCTGCCCATGGCCGGCGGCAAGGAGCGCACGATTCTCGGAGTCTCCTTCCGTGTCGAAAGGAACGAAAGTGCCGGGAACATCATCGGTATCGCAATGAACGACGTAACCGAGCTGCGGGAACTCGAATCGAGCCTGATCCAGGCGCAGAAGATGGATGCGCTGGGACGCCTCGCCGGCGGAATCGCGCACGATTTCAACAATATCGTCGGGGCGATCGCGGGCTACGCGCGGTTCATCGCCGAGGACGCCGCTCCGGGAACCGAAACGCGCACCTATGCCGACCGGATTCAGGCCGCCTCCGCCCGGGCCAGGGACCTCATCCAGCAAATCCTTGCGTTCTCCCGCCGCGCCGAAATCGACCGCGAGCCGATCAGCGTGAAGCAGCTGGTCGAAGAGGCCGCGAATATGTTGCGGGCAACCCTGCCCGCCGCTACCCGGCTGCAACTCGACGTCGCGGCCGCCGACGTCACGATCGAAGCCGACGCGACGCAGATGTCCCAGGTGCTGCTGAACGTGTGCATGAACGCCAGCGATTCGCTTGGGGGGCGCCAGGGCAAGGTGACGTTGTCGGTATCGACCCATGGCGGCACGGAGGCAGCTTCGGCGGTCGGGCGGCCGGAAGCACTCCACGGAGTCGAAGACGGTCGTGCCCGCTATTCAGTCGGCTCGATCGCCTCGGAGCGTCGCTATGTCTCGATCATGGTCAGCGACACCGGCGACGGCATGTCGCCGGAGACGCTGGCGCGCATCTTCGAGCCATTCTTCACGACCAAGCCGAAGGGCCAGGGCACCGGGCTCGGCCTGCCCGTCGTCCACGGCATCGTGCTTGCCCATGGCGGCGCCATCACCGTCGAAAGCCGGCAGGGCGACGGGACGACGTTCCGGTTCTGGTTCCCGATCACCGAGCGGCGCCAGGCACGGCCGGCGGGCAATTCGTCGTTGACCTCGCCGACGGGCAGGGGCCGCATCCTGGTAATCGACGACGACGACCACTTCGGCGACATGGCCGCGATCTGCCTTGAGCGCCTCGGCTACGAAGCGGCGATTGTCTCCAGCCCCACCGACGCCCTGGAGACCTTCGGCGAAACCCCGACGCTTTGGGACCTCGTCCTGACCGACCAGACCATGCCCGAGGTCTCGGGGATCGACGTGATCCGGCGGGTCAAGCGCCTGCGGCCCGACATCCCCTGCATCCTCTGCACCGGATTCAGCGAACCCGCCAACGACCAGATCGCGCGTGCCGCGGGCGCGGACGCCTACCTGACCAAGCCCGTCGACCTGACCATGCTGGCGCAGGTCGTGGCGCATCTCGTCGGCCGGCCGTCGGCCGCGCTCCCCTCGCCCAGCCGCGGGAATCCTGCCAGCGATCGTAGACCGTAGCGGCGCGCCCATCGCCGTTCGAAGGGTCGAGCGGTCCGGGACTTGCAAGGCAATGCGGGGCGCCTGCCTCCCCTTCATATTGCTGGAATTGCTGGCCCTTCAGAACCGCATGGCCGACTCGAAACTGTCCGTAGCCGTCATCGACGAGAACAGCGTCCGAGCGGCGATCCTGGTCGAGGGCTTGCAGGCGGCCGGCGTCGGCACGGTCACCGTGATCGCCGAGCGCAATTTCCTGCTGCGCCGCGTCGCCGAGCTCAATCCTGACGTGGTCATCATCGACCTTGAGAACCCGAGCCGCGACGTGCTGGAGCAGATGTTCCAGGTCTCGCGCGTCGTGCAGCGCCCCGTGGCGATGTTCGTCGACCAGAGCGACAGTGCCTCGATCCAGGCATCGGTCGATGCCGGCGTCTCGGCCTACATCGTCGACGGGCTCAGGAAGGAGCGCATTCGCCCAGGTGTGGTCACGGGGCGCTTCGCCGAGCGCGCCTTCGACGCGTCGACGCAGGACAACCTCCCCAATCTGGCTGCCGCGGCCGTCGCGCCAGAGCAAACGGCAGCGTCACGCTTGTGGGTGCCGGGCCGGGCGACGCGGAACTGCTGACGCTCAGGGCCGTGCGCGCGCTGCAGGGCGCCGACGTGATCCTCTACGACGATCTCGTCTCGGATGACGTGCTGGAACTGGCGCGGCGCGAGGCGAAGCGGATGT
>JAEULC010000117.1 GCA_016792605.1 Rhodospirillales bacterium | reverse complement strand
CGTGCTGGCGACCGCGCTGGCCATCGCCGCCTGGCTGCGTGGGCGCGTGCGGCCCGAGGTCGCGGTGCTCGGCGGCGCCGCCTTCCTGCTCAACCCGACGATCATGGAGAAGGCGGCGCTCGGCGAGCCCGACACGCTGGTGACGGCGTTCAGCGCCATCGCCTACCTCGCCTGGCTCGACGGCCGGCACCGGCCGAGCGTCGGGCGCTTCGCCGCCGTGGCCGCGCTGCTCGCGCTCGCCGCCATGACCAAGCAGGCCGTCATGCTGGGCTTCTTCGCCGGCGCCGCGATCCTGGTGCTCGCCCTCGAACGCGCGCGGCCGGCCGCCTGGATCGCTCTCGCCGCCACCCTCGCCGCAGCACTGGTGCCCTGGGCGATCTGGGCCGCTGCGATCCGGGAGCCCGGCGACGCGACCCAGCTCGGCTACGCGCTGCGCCTCTACGGGCCCGGGCCGGGCTATGTCCTGGCGCAGCTTTCCATGCTGGGCGAATACGCCGCCGAGACCCTGCCCTGGAGCCTTGCCGCCCTTCCCGCCCTGATCCCGCCCTGGCGACGCCGCCTCGGGATCGACGCCGCGCTGGCGCGGCCCGCCGCGGCCTATGCGCTGGCCTGCCCCGCCGTCCTCGCCCTCTGGCCCTCGGCGGTACCGCGCTACCTGATGCCGGCCCTGCCGGGCCTGGTCATTTGCGCGGCGCTGACTCTGGAGAGTCTGTGGCTCCGCCGCTGGGTGCGCCGCCTGGTTCTGGGCGCGATCATTTTCCTGGTCCTGGCACAGCTCGGCCTGCGGCTGGTGGCGATGCCGTTCTACCTGCCGGGGACGCGCGCCTCGGCCGAGGCGGCGGCGGCGATCGAGCGCATCGTGGCGACGGCGCCCGGCCCGCTCGTGGTCGCGGGGCTGCACGGCTTCCACAACGCTGCGTGGTACCTGCGCCCGCATCCCCGGCACCTGCGCCTCGACGAGTTCCCGGGCAGCACCCGCCCGGCCTGGGTGCTGACCGCCGCGCCGTCGCTGGATCTCGTGCAGAAGGCCTGGCCCACGGCGACATCGGCCGGGGTGGCGCAGCCGCCCTTGCCCATGATCCTGCTCAAGATTCCGCCGCCCTAAGCGCCAGGCTTGCCTTTACCTGCATATGCAGCTATAAGCCTTCGCCATGACCGACCTCGCCCCTTCGCCCTGTACCTGCCTGCGCGTGCGCAAGCTCGCGCGGCGCGTGTCGCAGATCTACGACCAGGCGCTCGAGGACTACAGACTGACAATCACCCAGTTCGGCCTGCTCAACCAACTTCGCCGCCACGACGGCATCGCCATCGGCGCGCTGGCCGAGGAGCTGGTCATGGACCCGACGACGCTGACCCGCAACCTGCGGCCGTTGGAAAAGCGCGGCTTGATGGTCTTCGCCCCCGACCCCGCCGACCGGCGCTCGCGCTGCTTGCACCTGACCGACAAGGGCCGCCAGACCTTCCGCGACGCGCATCCCGGCTGGCAGGCGGCGCAGGCGCTCGTCGAACGGCGCCTCGGCGGCACCGAGACCAAGGCGCTCAATGCCGCGCTGGACCACCTGCTGGAGCGCCTGGCCCCATGAGCGACCGCCGCGCCATCGCGCCCGCCCAATCCCTGCATATGCAGGCACCGAATCCGCTTCTCGTCGGGCCGATCCTGCCAACGCTCCTGCGCCTCAGCCTCCCCAACATGATCTCGATGCTCGCCACCACCGTGGTCGCCATCGTCGAGACGATCTATGTCGGCCAGCTCGGCACCCCGGCGCTGGCCGGCATGGCGCTGGTCTTCCCGATGGTGATGCTGCAGCAGATGATGTCGGCCGGCGCCATGGGCGGCGGCATCTCGTCCGCGATCAGCCGCGCGCTCGGCGCCGGCGACGAGGCCAGGGCGCAGGCCCTGGCGCTCCACGCCACGATCATCGGCGCCACGGCCGGCGTGGTCTTCATGATCCTGTTCCTGAGCGCAGGCGGCGCGATCTACGCCGCCCTGGGCGGCCGCGGGCCGGCGCTAGGCGAGGCTATCGTCTACTCCAACATCGTCTTCCTCGGCGCGCTCGGCATCTGGCTCTGCAACACTTTCGCCTCGGTGCTGCGTGGCGGAGGCAACATGAAGCTGCCCTCGGCGACGCTGATCGTGGTCGCCGCGGCGCAGATCGTGATCGGCGGCGGCCTGGGCCTCGGCATCGGTCCCCTGCCCCGGCTCGGCATGGTCGGCGTCGGGCTCGGCCAGGCGATCGCCTATACCGGCGGCGCGGTGTTCTTCTTTACCCGCCTGCGATCGGAGACGGCGCGCGTGAAGCTGCGCTTCGCCGAACAGACGCTCGACGGCGCCATGTTCCGCGACATCCTGAAGGTGGGCGCGCTGGCCTGCGTCTCGCCGCTGCAGTCCGTGCTGACCGTGCTGATCCTGACCCGGCTCGTCGCACACTTTGGTACGGAGGCGCTCGCGGGCTACGGCATCGGCGCGCGGCTGGAATTTCTCTTGATCCCGATCACGTTTGCCATCGGCGTCGCCTGCGTGCCGATGGTCGGCATGGCGATCGGCGCCGGCTTGGTCGAGCGCGCGCGCCGCGTCGCCTGGACCGGCGGGGCGCTCGCCGGCGCGATCATCGGCGCGATCGGCCTCGTCTTCGTGGCGGCGCCACAGCTCTGGGCCGAGCGCTTCTCCGCCGATCCCGCCGTGCTCGCCGCGGCGCAGTCCTACCTGGTCGCGTCCGGCCTCGGCTACGGTTTCTTCGGCCTGGGCATGGCGCTCTACTTCTCGTCCCAGGGCGCCGGCAAGGTGCTGGGGCCCGTGCTCGCCGGCACCTCGCGGCTCTTTGTAGTCGCCTTCGGCGGATTGGCGCTTGCGATGGCCAACGCCCCGGCCTGGACCATGTTCGCCCTGGTCGGCCTGGGCATGGCGGTCTATGGCCTCGCCACGGCGGGCGCCATCTACGTCACGCGCTGGGGCAGAGTCTAAGCCGGCACCTTCTCGGTGACGCCCGCGACATTGGCGTGCAGGTGCTGCACCAGCGCGTCGTCGAGGTTCAGCCTGGCGGCCAGCATCGCCAGGTAGCCGCGCTCTGCCGCGTTGTCGACATCGACCGCCAGCAGCGACGCGGCGTAGATCTCGACCGCCTCTTCCTGCGTCGTCGCCGCCGACGCGACCGCGTCGACGTCCAGCTTGGCGCGCAGTTCGTCCATCACGAAGGCCTTGTCCTCGGCGTCGAGATTGGCCTTGTCCATCTCGGCGAAGATGCGCGCCTGCTCCTCGGCGTCGACATGCCCGTCGGCCTTGGCCGCGGCGATCATCGCGCGCAGCAGGGTGCGGGCGAGCTTCTGCTGCCCTGCCTCGGTCGCGGGATTGAACGGCGTGCCGCTGGGCGGCGGCAGGAGCGGCACCGGCGAGCGCCGCGCTGACTCGGACTGGTGCGCCGGGGCCTGATGCTTGCTCGCCTGCCAGTCGTTGTAGGCCTTGTAGGCCAGCGCGCCGACCGCGGCGATGCCGCCGAGCTTCAACGCCGTGCCGCCGATCTTGCGCCCCGACTTGGTGCCGAGCAGCAGCGCCGCGAGCCCACCGGCCAGCGCCCCGCCGCCCGCGCCCTTCAGGAAGTCGCCCGGCCCTTGGCCACCCTGGCCCCAGCCATTCCCCTGGCCGCCGCCCTGGGCGCCACCGAGGAACTGATCGAGCAACCGCTTCGCATCCAGCATCGTCCACATCCCTTGCCACTGCATCGTCGGTGCGATGTGGGATGCGACACCGGAGCCGCCTATCGGGAATAACCCCTAGTTACAGCGATGTAATCTCTCGCGCCTATGCGAACCTAACGCTCCTCATGAGGCGGTCTTGGTACAGCCTTGGCGCTGTATTCGCCGCGGATTGTTGTATTGAGAACGAATGTCGCAATCGAAGAGCTAGAAGTATTGGTAGCGAAAGCCATGGCCGAACGTGGGACGAGTTCGCCCCCTTCAAAGCTAAAAACCTTGCCCGCAATCGGCATTGCTACGCCAACGCAAATGCAGCAGGCCAGCGCGCAATTTTTACAAAGCCTCTCTAGGTGCATACCACTCTCTCCTCAGAACAACTGGCGCTTATCACCGATTGCGGAACTCTGTGTTTGCTACCATTAGCGATCTAAGGCTGTCCGTCACCGACGTCAAGAGCGCCGACACGATCCCGACGCCTTTGAGCGGGCCGGCACTGGCGTCCCGAGTCACATAACTGTAACGTGCGCGTCCCGCCGCCCGGTCCGAAAAGGCGCCTCGCCGATGAAGCTCGACGTCTGGCTCGTCGCGCTGATCCTTTGTTCCGCCCTGATGCACGCGTCCTGGAATGCCATCGTGAAGGCCGACCGGCACCACCGGCTGGTGTCCTTCGGGATCATCATGGCGACCGGCACCGTCATCGGCGCCATTGCCCTGCCCTTCGTCGGGCCCATGTCAATGGACGCCCTGCCCTGGCTGATCCTGTCGGGCGTGATTCACGTCTTCTATTACTTCTTCCTGCTCAGCGCCTATGCCCATGGCGACCTCAGCCACGTCTACCCGATCGCCCGCGGGCTGGGGCCGACGCTGGTCGCGGTGTTCTCGGGCGTGCTGCTGGGCGAGCACCTGAAGACCTACGAGAGCGCCGGCGTGCTGCTGGTATCGATCGGAATCATGGGCCTCGCGCTGGCCAAGGGGCTCAGCAACTGGGGCGGGCGCGGCACCATCTTCGCCATCGTCACCGGGTTCACGATCGCCGGCTACACGGTGGTGGACGGCCTCGGCGCCCGCGCCTCGGGCAACGCGCTCGCCTATATCGCCTGGCTGAACGTGGTCGAGGGGCCCTGGGTGCTTGCCTTTGCGCTGTGGCGACGGCCGCCGACCCAGGTCCTGGGCTACCTGCGCGTCGAGGGCTGGCGCGCTGGCCTCGGCGGTCTGATCGCCACGCTGGGCTACGGCATCGCGATCTATGCGCTCAGCGTCGGCGCCATGGCCCATGTCGCAGCGCTGCGCGAGACCTCGGTGCTGTTCGCGACCGTGATCGGCACCAAGCTGCTGGGCGAATCGTTTGGCGCAAGGCGCGTCGCCGCCGCGGCCACGATCGTCGCCGGCCTCGTGCTGATGAATCTGCGGCTCTGAAATCGTTGGAGAATCAGCTCGGCTTTCGGCCATACCCGGGGCTGTGACGGCCATCACAGACCGGGCAGCAGCACTGCCCTAGCTTGCCCCATCAGCGGCCAGGACGGCCGGACGGGCAGCGCACGCGACCAGGACGGCATCAGGTAGTCCACGACAGGCACGACGCCTTTGCGCCCCCGCTTAACTCGCTGACATATCCGCTGCTTACCTTCGCCACGCGGGCGGTCTAGAGTCGCGCGCATGTCAAAAAGCACTCTTTCCCCTGTTCACGTCATCGGCGGCGGCCTTGCGGGCTGCGAGGCTTCCTGGCAGATCGCGCGCGCGGGCGTGCCTGTCGTGCTGCACGAGATGCGCCCGGTGCGCGGCACCGAGGCGCATGTCACCGGCAAGCTGGCCGAGCTGGTCTGCTCCAATTCGTTCCGCTCGGACGACGCCCGGAACAACGCCGTCGGCCTGCTGCACGAGGAGATGCGCCGCTGCGGCTCGGCGATCCTGGCGGCGGCCGACGCGCACAAGGTGCCGGCCGGCGGGGCGCTGGCCGTGGACCGCGAGGGCTTCGCCGATGCCGTCGGCGCAAGGGTCGCGGCCGAGCCCCTGATCCGGATCGAGCGCAGCGAGGTCGCCGGCCTGCCGCCCCAGGACTGGGACAGCGTGATCGTGGCGACCGGCCCCCTCACCTCGCCGGCGCTCGCCGAGGCGGTGCGCGGCCTGACCGGGGCCGACTCCCTGGCCTTCTTCGACGCCATCGCGCCCATTGTCCACAAAGAGTCCATCGACCTGAGCAAGGCGTGGTTCCAGTCGCGCTACGACAAGGTGGGACCGGAGGGCGACGGGGCGGACTACATCAACTGCCCGCTCGACCAGCAGCAGTACGAAGCATTCCTCGACGCGCTTCTGGCCGGCGAGAAGACCCAGTTCAAGGACTGGGAGAAGACCCCCTATTTCGAGGGTTGCCTGCCGGTCGAGGTGATGGCCGAGCGCGGCCGCGACACGCTGCGCTACGGGCCGATGAAGCCGGTCGGCCTGACCGACCCGCGCACCGGCAAGCGCCCCCATGCCGTCGTGCAGCTGCGCCAGGACAACGCGCTGGGCACGCTCTACAACCTCGTCGGCTTCCAGACCAAGCTGAAGTACGGCGAGCAGGCGCGCATCCTGCGCATGATCCCGGGCCTGGAGAACGCCGAGTTCGCGCGGCTCGGCGGCCTGCACCGCAATACCTATCTCGACAGCCCGCGGCTCCTGGACGGCACGCTGCGCCTGAAGGCGATGCCGCGCCTGCGCTTCGCCGGCCAGGTGACAGGCGTCGAGGGCTATGTCGAGAGCGCGGCGATCGGTCTGCTCGCAGGGCGCTTCGCCGCCGCCGAGCGCCTGGGCCGCGCGATCACCCCACCGCCGCCGACCACGGCGCTCGGCGCGCTGCTGGCGCACATCACCGGCGGGCATATCGGTTCCATCGAGCCGGGGCCGCGCAGCTTCCAGCCGATGAACGTCAATTTCGGCCTGTTCCCGCCGCTGGACGACAAGCGGATCAAGAAGGGCGACCGCAAGCCGGCGCTCTCGGCCCGCGCGCTCGCCGACCTCGACGCCTGGCTGGGCCGACCCGGCGCGGCGGACGCCGCATAACAGAAGCCCTCGGCGGTCGCCGCCTAACCCTTTCTCCTGGAGGCCCGCCATGAACCCGGTTCGTGTCCGTCCGGCAGAGCGCCGCGATGCCGTGACGATCGTCCGCTTCACCAACGGCCTCGTCTCCGACCACCGCCCGGGCGCCCAGGCGGGGGTGACGCTCGAGGACGTCGAACGCAACGGCTTCGGCGCCGACCCGCTGTTCGAGGCGTTGATCGCCGAGGTCAGCGGCCGTCCCGTCGGGCTCTTGTCCTTCTTCCGCGGCTATGCCGGGTGGCGTGGCAAGGCAGTCGCCATCGTGCACGCGATCTATGTCGATCCTGCCGCACGGCGTCTCGGCGTCGCGCGCCAGCTCATGGCGCGCGTCGCGCTGATTGCCGTGCAGCGCGGCTGGGCACGCGTCGAGCTGTTCGTCGAGGAGCACCGCCCGGCGATCCAGTTCTATGAGGATATCGGCATGATCGACATGCGCCACCGCCACATGCGGCTCGGCGGCACCGAGCTCAGCGCCATGGCGATGGAAGGACAGGCGGACGCGCGCTAAGGCCGGCGTCGGCTAGCGCCGCTCGGGCCCCTGCAGGGCCGCCAGTTCCTCCGCGCGCATCCGGCCGACCACGTGGTCGGCGACCGCCTCGGCCACGCCGACGCCCTCCAGCACCCTGGCGGCAAGCTGCAGGCTCGCCTCGACCGCCTCCGGCACGACCTGCTGCACGCCCAGCGCCAGCAGCGACCGCGCATGCGCGGCGTCGCGGGCGCGCGCGAAGACGGGCAGGTCGGGCCATTCGCGGCGCACCTGCTCCACGAGCTGGCGGGCGACCGCGGCATCGTCGAGCGTCACCACCAGCGCCTGGGCGCGGTCAAGGCCCAGGCGGCGCAGGATCTCGGGCCGCGCGGCGTCGCCATAGAAGGCGTGGCGCCTGGCCTTGCGCGCGCGCTTCACTTCCTGGGGGTCGAGATCGATCGCGAGCAGCGGAATGCTGCGCGCCTCCAGCGCCGCTGCCACCCGGCCGCCGACGCGCCCCAGGCCGGCGATCACGACATGGCCGTCGAGCGTGTCGAGCGCCGGATCGGCCTCGTCGAGATGCTCGATCTGGCGCTTCGCGCGCAGCGCGTCGCCCAGGCGCCGCGCGGCCATGGCGACGAACGGCGTCAGCACCATCGTCAGCGTCACGGTGAGGGTGACGAACTTGCCCGTGGGCCCCGGGATCGCGCCGTTGCCGACGGCCAGGTTCACGATCAGGAACCCGAACTCGCCGCCCTGGCCGAGCAGCAGCCCCACCGGCACGGCGGTGTGCCAGGGGTGGCGGAACAGGAAGGCAAGCCCGGTGATCAGCGCCGCCTTGATCGCGAACAGCCCGAGCACGGACAGCACGATCATCGCGAACTGGTCGGCGATCACCAGCACGTCGACCGACATGCCGACGGCGACGAAGAACAGCCCGACCAGCAGGCCCTTGAACGACTGGATCTCGGCCTCGATCTGGTGGCGGAACTCGGTTTCGGCCAGCACCAGCCCGGCCATGAAGGCGCCGAGCGCGGTCGACAGCCCGGCATAGCCGGTAGCCAGCGCGGTCCCGATCGCGGCGAGCAGGCACAGCGCCACAAACAGCTCCTGGTTCCGGAGGCTCGCGATGCGGCGGAACAGCGGCCGCAGCAGCCAGCGCCCCGCCACGAGGATCACTCCCACGGCCAGGATCGCGCGGCCGAGCGCCAGGCCGAGCTCGACCCACACCGGCCCCGCGGTCTCGCCGCCCAGCACGCCGACCAGGAACAGGATCGGCAGCACCGCCAGGTCCTGGAACAGCAGGATCGCGACCGTGGCGCGGCCGAGCCGGGTGTTGAGCTCGCCGCGCTCGGACAGCAGCTGCAGCACCACCGCGGTCGAGGACATGGCGAGGCACAGGCCGAGCAGCAGGGCGGCCGGCGGGGAATTGCCCCAGGCCCAGGCCAGGATCCCGATCGCCGCGGCGCAGGTCGCGACCTGGGCCAGGCCGAGGCCGAACACGGCGTGGCGCATGGTCCACAGCCGCTCGACCGAGAGCTCGAGCCCGATCACGAACATCAGGAACACGATGCCGAGCTCGCCCAGCGCCTGTGCCTGCTCGGTGTCGGCGATGACGCCGTGCCCGAGCCAGGGATAGGCCTCGACCAGCCGCCCGAGGCCGTGCGGCCCGATCAGGATTCCGACCGCCAGGTAGCCCAGCACCGGGCTGACGCGCAGCCGGTGGAACACCGGCACCACCGTCACCGCGGCCAGCAGGAAGACCAGCAGCTCGCGCAGAAACGGGACGTCGGGATGGGCTTGCACGGGCAGTACTGCCTAGTAGCGGCCGAGAAGAAGGGACAGGGCCATGTGCCACGCGGCCAGGGCCGGCCGCCGCGTGGCCTCGGGCGACAAGGGATTGTAGCCGTGCCGCCGCAGCCGATCGAGGTACAGTTCGGCAAGCCTCGCCTGCAGCAGGACCGGCAGGGCCGCGCGCGGCAGGTCGCGCCGCCAGACGCGCGCCGAGACGATCTGCTCGCGCGCCGCATCGGCCACCTGGCGCGCGACCGCCGGCAGCCCGGCGCCGGCGCGCAGCTCGAACAGGTCGCCGATCCGTACCTGCTCGGCCGCCAGCAGCTCGCCCGGCAGGAAGACGCGCTTGTAGCGCGCGTGGTGCGGCACGGCGCGCAGGAGCCCGGTCAGCGCCCAGGCGACGCCGACCGCGCGCGACGCGGACGCGGCGGCGGGCCCGGCGACGCCCAGCGCCTGCAGGGCCAGCGCGGCCAGGGTCGCACCGGTCCCCTCGGCATAGCGCTCCAGCGCGGCGAGGTCGGCCGGCGGGCCGTCGTCGAGATCGGTCTCGCGCGTATCGATCATGCGGTCGAACAGCGCGCGGTCGAGGCCATGGCGCTGGATGGCGGCGGCGAGCGGCTGCACCACCTGGTGCCGGCGCGGCGTGCCGGCATAGATGCCGTCGATCGCCTCGCGCCACCACTGCAGGCGGATCTGGCCCAGCATGCGCTCGGAGACCTGCTCGCGCGTGGCGGCGATTTCCTGGTTGAAGGCGTAGAGCGCAAACAGGTCGGCCCGCCGGTCGGGCGGCGCCAGCATCGCGCAAAAATGCCGGTCGGGGTCGAGGCGCCGGACCTGCGCCTCGCAATAGGCGGCGGACACGTCTTGCGCGGTCACGGCCCCCTCACCCGCCCATCGGGACGGCCAGGCGAGGGGGCGCGATCGTCACGCGTCGCAGGGTCAGCCGAGGTTCTTCTCGGCGAACTCCCAGTTCACGAGCTTGTCGAGGAAGGCCGCGATGTAGTCGGCGCGGCGGTTCTGCCAGTCGAGGTAGTAGGCGTGCTCCCACACGTCGATCGTCAGCAGGCACTTCTTGCCCTGCGCCATCGGCGTCTCGGCGTTGCCCGACTTGACGATCGCGAGCTTGCCCGCGTCCTCGATCAGCCAGGCCCAGCCGCTGCCGAACTGCGTCGTCGCCGCGGCGGCGAAGTCGGCCTTGAACTTGTCGTAGCCGCCGAGGTCGCTGTCGATCCTGGCCTTGATCTTGCCCGAGGGCTGGCCGCCGCCGCCCGGCTTCATCGAGTGCCAGTAGAAGGTGTGGTTCCACACTTGCGCGGCATTGTTGAACAAGCCGGCCTTGGCCGGATCGCCGGCGCTGGCCTTCACCACCTCTTCCAGGGTCATGGCCGAGAGGTCCGGCTTGTCCTTGACCAGGTTGTTGAGGTTGGTGATGTAGGTCTGGTGGTGCTTGCCGTAGTGGAAGCCGATCGTGTTGGACGAGATCACCGGGTCCAGCGCGTTGTCGGCGTAGGGCAGCTTGGGCAGGGTGTGCGGGGCCTTGCCGGTGCCGATGCTGACCCGGGGGGGCGAACCGGCAGCGCCATCGGCGGCGGCCCAAACGGCGGTGCCGGCGGCGGCGCCGACCATGAATTGACGTCGTGGCATTGTTGTCTTCCGTCCTCTCTCCAAGTTATTCAATTCACCCTCCCGTTCTTCTTGGCCCGTCTGCCGCAGGCTCTGTCGGCCGGGACAGTAGCGCATGGGCCGCAAGCGTTAAAGGCGCAATGCCCGTAGGGGCTTGAGCCGCCACCAACGCTATTTGGCGTCACCGCCCAGTCTCGGATTGCGGTAGCTTCGCGGGCGTTGTACGGAATCGGCAAGCAACCAGCCACAAGGCGGTCCTAGAGGGGGAGGGTTTATCATGGCCAAGTTTTTCGACTCGCTGCAGAACACCGTGCTGGCCGGGTTCGGCCTGCTGGTCGTGTTCATCCTGGTCACGCGCGGAATCTCGATGGACCATAACTGGTTCGCCTTCGTGTTCCGGTGGCTGCACGTGCTGAGCGGAGTGATGTGGATCGGGCTGCTCTACTACTTCAACTTCGTGCAGATCCCCAGCATGCCGAAGATCCCGGACGACCAGAAGCCCGCGGTCAGCAAGGTTATAGCGCCGCAGGCCCTGTGGTGGTTCCGCTACGCTGCGCTTTCCACCCTCGTCACCGGCCTGATCCTGGCCGCGATGAACAAGTACCTGATCGGCGCCCTCACCCTCGGCATCACCTCGGGGCTGACCAAGGACCTTGCGATCGGCATCGGCATGTGGCTGGGCCTGATCATGGCCTACAACGTCTGGATGGTGATCTGGCCGAACCAGCAGAAGGCCCTGGGCCTGGTCGAGGCCGACGCCGACACCAAGAAGCAGGCCGCGGCGACTGCCAAGCTGTTCTCGCGCATCAACACGATGCTGTCGGTGCCCATGCTGTTCGCCATGGTCAGCGCCCAGAACATCTTTTGAGCGCATCCGGCGACGGGAAAAAGGGGCCTTCGGGCCCCTTTTTGCTTTCTTAAGAAACGATTAACCCTCGGCCGGCTACGGTAACGTTCCGCGCGCCGCCTAGGTTCCCGCATGGTCGACGTCGCCTCGAACGCTGCCGGCCCAGCAGGCCACGCCCCCCGCCCCAGCCGCCACCGGCTGAACTGGGCGATCGCGGTGTTCGCCCTGATCGTCGCGGTGATCATCGACGGGGTGATCCTGGGCAGCACGCTGCGCCAGCGCCAGCAGAGCCTTGCCGATGCCGCCCTCCTGGGCGAGCGCATCGCCCAGGCGCTCAGCGAACATGCCAGCCAGGTCGTCGGCCGCGCCGACCAAGTCCTGCTCGGCACCATCGACGCCATGGCCCCGCGCCTATTGCAGCAGGCCGACGACGACGCCGAGGTGTCGGCGATCCTCAACCGCTACCTGGCGCCCCTGCCCTATGCCAGCGGGCTGGTGGTGGTCGACGGCGGCGGCCGCATCAAGCATTCCGCCAGCGCGCTGTCCTGGCTGCATGAGGCGCCGGGCTTCGTCCCGCCCGCCTGCCGCGGGGTGGAGCAGGCCGTGGCGCCGCTGCAGGGCGGGGCGGCGCGCCCCGGCACGATGCTCATCGCCATGACCGAGCTTCGCGAGAACTGCCGCGCCCAGCTCGTCATCGCGCGCCGCGTCTCGGACCTGCCCGACCAGCCCGCGGTGGTGGTCGCGATCGTGATCGAGCCCTCGGCCTTCCAGCGCTACTACGACCAGGTCTCCGGCGGGCTCAACGGCCATGCCGGGCTGTGGACGACCGACCGTCGGCTGGCGATCGGCAGCTCGGCGATCGCCGACCAGGTCGGCGCAGCGCCGGAGGCGCTGGCGGTGGCCGAGATGATCGACGCGTCGCGGCAGGACCACCGGCCGCAGACGCTGGTGCCCGAGGGCGACGCCGTGCGCCTGGTCAGCGTGCACGGCGTCTCGCGCCTGCCGCTGATCGCCACCGTCAGCATGGACCGCGCGACGCTGCTGGCGCGCTGGCGCGACCGCGCCTTCAACGCGGCGGTGGCCGGCATCGTCGTCACGCTGGGGATCGTCGCCATGGCGCTGGCGCTGATGCGCGTGGCCGCCCGCATCGACGACGCGCGCAACGCGCTGCGCGCCAGCGAGGCGCGGTTCCGCGACTTCGCCGCCGCGTCCTCGGACTGGTACTGGGAGCAGGACGAGAACCTGCGCTTCACCTACATGTCGCCCAGCGCGTCGGACCACACGACCATCTCGCCCGCCAACCACATGGGCAAGACGCGCCGCGAGTTGAACCCGCTCGGGCCCTCGCCGAAGCAGTGGGAGGAGCACGAGGCCCAGCTCCGCGCCCGCCTGCCCTTCCGCAACCTTCAGTTCCACCGCATCGCCCATGACGGCACGCTGCGCCACTACTCGGTCAGCGGCGTTCCGGTGTTCGACGGCCACGGCCGGTTCACCGGCTACCGCGGCACCGGCACCGACATCACGGCCGACGTCCAGGCGCGCGAGGCGCTGCGCGCGCTGATCGACGCGGTCCCGGCGATCATCAACGCCAAGGACGTAGACTCGCGCTACGTCATCATGAACGCCTACCAGGCCCAGCTCTACGGCACGACGCCCGCCGAGGCGATCGGTAAGACCGCCGCCGAGCTGCTCGGCGACAGCTACGGCGCCTATACGCGGCGCTACGACCAGGACGTGATCGAGACCGGCAAGCCGACCGAGTTCTACGAGGAACGCTACGCCACCGCCGACGGCAAGGAGCGCGACTGGCTGACGGTCAAGGTGCCGCTGCTCGACGCCACCGGGCGGCCCTACCGCGTGATTTCGGTGTCGACCGACATCTCGCAGCGCAAGGCCACCGAGCGCCACCTGGCGCAGATCCGCATGGACCTGCAGGCGGCCAAGGACGCGGCCGAGGCCGCCAACAACGCCAAGACCAACTTCCTCGCCAACATGAGCCACGAGCTGCGCACGCCGCTGAACGCGGTCCTGGGCTTCTCGGAGGTCATGGAGAAGGAGATCCTGGGGCCGATCGGCTCGCCGCGCTACCGCGAGTTCGCCCAGGGCATCCACAAGAGCGGCACCATGCTGCTGCAGCTCATCAACGACGTGCTGGACATGGCCAAGATCGAGGCCGGGCATCGCGACCTGCTGCGCGAGCAGGTCGACCTGCGCAGCGTCGCCGACGACGCGCTGCTGGTGATCCGCCAGCGCGCCCAGGGCGCCGGCATCGCGCTCGATGTGCAGATCCCCGAGGACCTGCCGCCGATCGTCGCCGACCACCGCGCCCTGGCGCAGATCCTGGTCAACCTCTTGACCAACGCGGTGAAGTTCACGCCCGCCGGCGGCACCATCACGCTGGCGATCCGCCATGCAGAGGGCCAATTCACCTTCACGGTGGCCGACACGGGCTGCGGCATCCCGGCCGACATGCTCGACCGGCTCGGCACGCCCTTCCTACAGGTGCAGTCGAGCATGACCCGCAGCCACGAGGGCACCGGCCTCGGCCTGGCGCTGATCAAGTCGCTGGTCGCGCTGCACGACGGCGCGTTTTCGATCGACAGTATCGAGGGCCAGGGCACGACGGTCACCGTCACCCTGCCCGACGGCCAGGGCCAGGCCCAGCGCGACGCCGCCGAGTAGGTACCCGCCTACTGGGCGCCCGGCGCCCCCAGCCTGATCCAGGTCAGCTCGTGCTTGTTGTGGAACAGGTGCAGCAGGCGTGATCCCGGCATGGCGGCGAACGCGCGGGCCGCGTCATGGTCGGTCGGACCCTGGAATTTCAGCGTGCAGACGAAGTTCCGCGCCTTGCCCGCGTCCATCCATTTCCGCACCAGACCCAGGAGGCGCGACGGATAGCAGACCACGTCGCTGCACAACCAGTCGGCCGGCGGCTCCTTCGCCGGGTCGAGGGCGAAGGCGCTCATCTGCCTGACCTCGACATTGGGCAGGCGCGCGATTGCGGGATCGAGCGGTGCCTTGTCGACGGCGATCACCTGCGCGCCGAGCTGCTGCAGTACCCAGGTCCAGCCGCCGGGCGAGGCGCCGAGGTCGAGGCATCGGTCGCCCGGCCGCGGCATCGCCCCGCCCGGCATGGCGGCCGCCAGCGTCAGCGCCTCCCACAGCTTCAGGTAGGCGCGGTTGGGCGGCGCCAGCCTGTCCTCGACGAACCGTGCCTCGCCGTGCGGGAACGGGCTGGAGCAGCGCGCGGCGGCCAGGATCGTGGACTCGTCGAGCAGCGTCCACGAGCCGAGCGGCGCGGTCGGCGCCGGGTTCGGGAACACCAGCGGCTTCGGCCGGATCGCCGGCAGCTTCGCCTCGATCAGCGCCGCGCGGCGGTGCAGGTGGAAGGCGTAGAGCATCCAGTTGCGCTGGATGGCGCGCAGCTTGTTGTTGGCGTCGCCGACCGACTCGATCGCGATAGTCTGCACGTCGTGCCAGGTGTTCTGCGCCCAGGCCGCCTGGACCGGCGGGCCCGACTTCAGCACCAGCCGGTCATGCACCGCGTCGACCGGACCGAGCTCGGCCAGGAGCTGGTCGAGCAGCCCTTCCGCGGCGAGGTAGCCTGTAAGCATCAGGGCACCGCGATCAGCGCGGCGGCGACGCGGCGCTCCTCGGCCGTCAGTACGTTGAAGGTGCGGCAGGCGGCGCCCGTGTCCATCGGCTCGACGGCGATGCCCCTGGTCTTGAGCGCCTGCCGCAGGGCGGGCGCCACCGGCACTAGGCGCGGGCCGCAGCCGATCAGCAGCAGCTCGACCACGGCGCCGGATGCCGCGACCGTCTCGGCCAGGTCAGCAGCGTCGATCGCCGCTAGATCGGCGATGGCCCAGGGCAGCACCCGGTCGCGCAGCAGGATGATGGATCCGGCGTGGCGCGTGCCGGAGACGTTGAACGCGCCGCCGCGATAGGACGCGATGACGAGGGGGGCGGCCGGGGGCGCCATCGCGGACGCCGCGCGGCCGGTCAGGACGTCGAGACGGCCGGCTTCTTGGGCTCGCCCTCGCCCTTGGCCCCGTCACCCCGGGCCTGCGCCGCCGACAGGCCCGGGCGCAGCCGCCGCTCGCCCAGGAACAGCAGGATCGGCGCGGCGATGAAGATCGAGGACGAGGTGGCGATCACGATGCCGAACAGCAGCACGAAGGCGAAATCCTGGATCGGCCCGTGCGCGAAGATCGCCAGCGGCATGGTCGCCAGGAAGGTGGTCACCGAAGTGTTGACGGTGCGGTTCAGCGTCTCGTTGATCGACAGGTCGATCAGCTGGCGCAACGGCATGGTTTTGTACTTGCGCAAATTCTCGCGCACGCGGTCGTAGACCACGACCTTGTCGTTGATCGAGAAGCCCATGACCGTGAGGATCGCCGCGATCGCGGTCAGGTTGAACTGGATGTCGGTGATCACGAAGAAGCCGATCATCTTGGTGACGTCGAGCACCAGCGTCGCCACCGCGCCGACACCGAACGGCCAGTCGAAACGGAAGGCGATATAGGCGAGCATCGCGATCAGCGCCAGGCCCATCGCGGTCATGCCGTTGCGGAACAGCTCGCCCGAGACCGTGGCGCCGACCGCCTCGGCGCGGCGGATCTCGGTGCCGGGGTACTTGCCGATGATCGCCTGGCGGATCTTGTTCGCCGCCGCCTGCTGCGCCGGATCGCCGCCCGGCTGCTCCTCCAGCCGCACCAGCACGTCCTGGGGCGAGCCGAACTGCTGCAGGCCGACCTCGCCGAAGCCGAGGCCGCCCAGCGCCGAGCGGAGCTGGGCGAAGTCGATCGGCGTCGTCGTGCGCGCCTCGATCAGGATGCCGCCCTTGAAGTCGAGCCCGTAGTTCAGGCCGGGATGGAAGAACAGGATCACCGACAGGAAGCTGAGGATGGCCGACACGGCCAGGCCCATGATCCGGCCCTTCATGAAGGGGATGGAGGTCTTGTCGGGCACGAAGCGCAGGCGATACATCGCGGTCCCTCCCCGTCAGACCGGCAGCAGCTTGAGGCGGCGCCGCTTGATCCACGCCACCATGATCATGCGCACGACCAGGATCGCGGTGAACATCGAGGTCAGGATGCCGATGGTGATCGTGACCGCGAAGCCCTTCACAGCGCCGGAGCCGAAGGCGTAGAGCAGCACCATCTTGATGATGGTGGTGAGGTTGGAGTCGAGGATCGTCGCCCAGGCGCGGGTATAGCCGACGTCGATCGCGACCAGCGGCGAGCGCCCGTTCTTGGTCTCCTCGCGGATGCGCTCGTTCACCAGCACGTTGGCGTCGACCGCCATGCCGAGGGTGAGCAGGATGCCGGCGATGCCCGGCAGGGTCAGCGTCGCCTCCATCACCGACATGATCGCGATGATCAGCACCAGGTTCAGGATCAGCGCGATGTTGGCGAACAGGCCGAACAACCCGTAGGCCGCGACCATGTAGATCACGACCAGGATGAAGCCGACGAGGCAGGAATAGACGCCGGCCTGGATCGAATCCGCGCCAAGCTCGGGGCCGACCGACCGCTCCTCGATGATCTTGAGCGGCGCCGGCAGGGCGCCGGCGCGCAGGAGCAGCGCCAGGTCCTGGGCCTGCTGGGTGGTGAAGCTGCCGGTGATGATGCCGCTGCCACCCAGGATGGCGCTCTGGATGCGCGGCGCGCTGATCACGCGGTTATCGAGCACGATCGCGAACAGCTTGCCGACATTGTCCTTGGTCGCGTCGCCGAAGCGGCGGCCGCCGACGCTGTCGAACTTGAACGACACGGCCGGGCGCGAGTGCTCGTCGAAGCTGGCCCGGGCGTCGGTCAGGTTCTCGCCGCTGACCATGATGCGGCGGCGCACGACGATCTCGGCGCCGGCGGTGCTGCCGCGCTCCTCGTATTTCAACAGCTCGCTCGACGGCGGCAGGCGGCCCTGCTTGGCGTCCTCGACGCTGGTCTCCTCGTCGACGAAACGGAAGGTCAGCTTGGCGGTCTTGCCCAGGATGTCCTTCAGGCGCTGCGGGTCGCTGAGGCCCGGTACCTGCACCAGGATGCGGTTGTCGCCCTGGCGCTGGATGATTGGCTCGCGCGTGCCCATTTCGTCGATGCGGCGGCGCACGATCTCGATCGACTGCTCGATCGCCGCGCGGCGCTTGGCCTCGACCTCGGCGGCGCGGAACCCGATGCGCAGCAGCTGGCCGTCGCCCGAGATCTCGGTGTCCGGCTCGTCCTCGCGGATCTGCTTGCGCACCTGCTCGAGCTTGGCCGGGTCGGTGACGCGGACGACGACGGTGTCGCCCTCCATCGCCAGGCCGGTGTACTGCACCGTGCGGTCCTTGCGCAGGCTGGTGCGCACGCCGTCGAGCAGCGAGTTCACGCGCTCCTTCAGCACCGCGCCGGTATCGACCTCGAGCAGCAGGTGCGAGCCGCCCTGCAGGTCGAGCCCGAGCACGAGCTGCTTGTGCGGCAGCCAGGACGGGATGCGCGAGGCCGCCTGCTCCGACACCAGGTTCGGCGCCGCGTAGATCAGGCCCAGCAGGCAGGCGATGACCGTGACCGCGATCTTCCAGGGCGCAAAATGAATCATGCCGTCGCTCCCGGACCGGACAATGCGCGCGGACGCGACCTACTTCTTGTTGCCGCCGAGCAGGCCGCCCAGCATGCCGCCCATGCCCTGCGGCTTCTGCTGCTCGTTCGCCGCCGCCGGCGTGCCGCCGCCGCCCCCGGCCGGCGCCGCGTCGCCGCGGGTCAGCACGTCGGCAATGGTGCCGCGCGCCATGCGCACGCGCACGCCCTCGGCGATCTCGACGATCACCTCGGTATCCGACACGACCTTGGTAACGGTGCCGATGATGCCGCCGCCGGTCAGCACCCGATCGTTGCGGCGGATGCCGGCCAGCAACTGGCGGTGCTGCTTCATCTTCTGCTGCTGCGGACGGATCAGCAGGAAGTAGAACACCACGAAGATCAGGACGAGCGGCGCCAGCGATACGATATCGAAACCCACGCCACCGGCCGCCTGGGCATATGCCGGGCTAATCCACATCCGTCTCTTTCCCTTGTTCTGGTCCCGTCCGTTACGGGCGGCGGACTATAGCGGCCGGTGCGGGAATTGCAAACCGCGTGTCGGTACGGGGGCTTGGCCGGAAATCGCGCGGCTCCGCCGCTTGCGGCGGGCGCTGCGGGTGCTAGGGTGCGGCGGCCCGAAACCAAGAAAATCCGGTCTTAACCAAGGACTTCGCATGGCCTCCGACAAACCCGTCCCGGGACCCGACACCGCGGCTCTCCTCGCCCGCATCGCCGACGCCCTCGACCGCCTGGCGCCGCCGGCCAGGCCCGCCGCCCGGATCGCCGATGCCGACGCCTTCGTCTGGCATGCCGAGACCGGCTCGCTCGACCCGGTCCGGACGGTCAACCGCGTCGACGTGATGCTGCTGCGGGGGATCGACCGGCAGCGCGACATCCTGCTCGACAACACCAGGCGCTTCGCCCAGGGCCTGCCGGCCAACAACGCCCTGCTCTGGGGCGCGCGCGGCATGGGCAAGTCGTCCCTGGTCAAGGCGATCCACGCCACGGTCAACAAGGAGACCAAAGGCGCGCTGGCCCTGATCGAGATCCACCGCGAGGACATCCCGTCCCTGCCCGCGCTCCTGCGCCAGGTGCGCGACGGCGGCCGGCGCGCGATCCTGTTCTGCGACGACCTCAGCTTCGACGGCCAGGACGCCAGCTACAAGTCCTTGAAGGCGGTGCTGGAAGGCGGCGTCGAGGGCCGGCCCGACAACGTGATCTTCTATGCCACCTCGAACCGCCGGCACCTCCTGTCGCGCGACATGATCGAGAACGAGCGCTCGACCGCGATCAACCCCGGCGAGGCGGTGGAAGAGAAGGTCTCGCTCAGCGACCGCTTCGGCCTGTGGCTCGGCTTCCACCAGTGCGACCAGGACACCTACTTCGCGATGATCGAGGGCTACGCCAAGTTCTACGACCTTGGGCTCACGACCGAGCAGCTCCACGCCGAGGCGGTGGAATGGGCCGTGACCCGCGGCGCCCGCTCGGGCCGCGTCGCGTGGCAGTACATCCAGGACCTGGCGGGACGGCGCGGCAAGACGCTGACCGCGCGCTAACGGATCGCGCCGATTTTCGCAGCAGTCGTCCGCGCCGACGCCGTGGGCGCGATGCCGCCGGCGATCTGCTTCTCGGGGTCGACCGGCTGCTTGCCCTGGCGGATCTCGAAATGGAGCTGCGGGCTGGTGACGTTGCCGGTCATGCCCACGTTGCCGATGTGCTGGCCGCGCTCGACGCGCGTGCCGCGGCCGACCGCCATCTGGTCGAGATGGGCGTAGGCGGTCATCCAGCCGTCGGCGTGGCGCACCAGCAGCATGTTGCCGAAGCCGCGCAGCTCGTTGCCGGCATAGACGACGACGCCGTGCTCGGCCGCCTTGACCGGCGTGCCCTTGGGCGCGGCGATGTTGATGCCGTCGTTGCTCAGGCCCCCGGCCTGCGGCCCGAAGGTCGAGATGATGCGGCCGTCGAGCGGCAGGATGAAGCCGCTGGCCGAGCGCGGCGGCGGGGCCGGCACGGCGGTGCCGAGCATCGGCGACGCGGGCCTGGCCGCGGGCTCGGGCGCGGGCGCCACGACGGCGGCGATCTGCTCCGCCGTCGGGCCGGTCGCGCCAGAGGCGCCGGAAGTCGGCAGGGCCGGCAGGGACGTCTTCGGCGCCGCGGCAAGCTGCACCGGCGGCGCCGACATTGGGGGCAGCGGCTTCGCCTCGGTGGCCACGATGATGCCGGGCTTCACCTCGCCTGCCCTGGCGGCAAGCGGCTGGGCGTCGACGGGTTTCACGTCGGGCACGGCCGCGGTTGGCGGCGGCAATTCTACCTGCGTCACGCCGCTGCGCGGCGCGGCGACCGGCGGCGGCGCGCCGTTGCCCTTGCCCGCCGGCGGCATGCGCGCGATCACCGACCCCGGCGCCTGGGCATTCTGGACCTGCGGCCGCACATTGGCGGCGACCAGGATCGGCGCCGCGTCGGCCTGGGTGGTCGCGCGCCCCGCCCGGCTGGCCGGCAGGCGCAGCACCTGCCCCGGCTGGATCGCGAATGGCGGCGCGAGGTCGTTCAGCCGCGCGATCTCGCCCGGCGTGGTCGAATGGCGCCGCGCGACGCTGTAGAGCGTGTCGCCGCGCGCGACACTGTGGCTGCGCTCGGCCGCGGCGCTGGTCACGGAGACGGCCTGCACGATGCCGCCGCCCACCGGCGTTGCCGCCGCGCCCTTGGCCGGCGCATTGCCCGGCGCCGACGACACGGCCGGCTTGACGTTGCGCGTCTCGGGCTCGAGCAGCGCGCCGCAGCCCGACAGGCCGAGCGCGAGGCCCAGGCCTGCAAGCAGGCGCGGGAGTGGGTGCGCCCGGGCCATCACACGCGCGCCTCGGGCTGGATCGGCGGCGGGGCCTGCGGGACCAGCGGAACGAAGCGCACGGTCCACAGCTCGTCGACCTTGTAGTCGTCGCCCTGGCGCTCGACTCGCAGCACGCGCTGGTCGCGGCCGACATCGCCGACCGGCACGATCATGACGCCGCCGTCGACGAGCTGGGCGGCCAGCGCCTCGGGCGCGATCGGCGCGGCGCAGGTGACGATGATGCGGTCGAACGGCGCCTGGGTCACCCAGCCGCGGCTGCCGTCGGCGCAGCGCGTGGTGACGTTGCGGATCTTCAGCGCCTCGAGCCGGTGCTCGGCCTCGAACAGCAGCGGCTGGTGGCGTTCGATGGTGTAGACGCGGCGGCACAGCCGCGCCAGCACCGCGGTCTGGTAGCCCGAGCCGGTGCCGATCTCCAGCACCTTGCCGCGCTCCGGCACGTCGAGCGCCTGGGTCATGCGCGCCACGACCGAGGGCTGGCTGACGGTCTGGCCATGGCCGATCGGCAGCGCCACGTCCTCGTAGGCCTGGTCCTGGAAGGCGTCGGGCAGGAAGAACGCGCGCGGCACGCGCTCGATGGCGGCCAGCACGCGCGTGTCGGCGATGCCGCCGCGGCGCAGGTCCAGGATCAGGCGGATGATGCGGCTGGAGGTCATGACAGCACCTCGGCGACCTGCGCCAGGGACTTGTCGTGGGTGAGGTCGACGAACAGCGGCGTCACCGTGATGTAGCCCTCGTTGACCATCACGATGTCGTTCTCGCCCTCGAAGAACGGGTTCTGGCGCGACGAGCCGATCCACACATAGGGGCGGCCGCGCGGGTCGAGGCGCTCTTCCAGCCGGTAGCCGAGCTTGCGCCGGCCCTGTCGCACCGCCTTCACGCCGGCGACCGAGCCGACGACGACGTCGGGGAAGTTCACGTTCATCAGCGTGTCGGTCGGCCACGGCACCGACACCAGCTTGCGGATGATCTCGGGCGCATAGTGCTCGGACGTCGCCCACTTGACCGGCTGGTCGTCCTTGAACTCCTGGCTCAGCGCGATGCCGCGCCGGCCGAGCAGCGTCGCCTCCATCGCCGCGGCGACGGTGCCGGAATAGGTCACGTCCTCGCCGGTGTTGCCGCCGCGGTTCACGCCGGAGAGCACCAGGTCGGGCTTGTGCTCGATCAGGATCTGCTCGACCGCCAGCAGCACGCAGTCGGTCGGGCTGCCGTCGACCGAGTAGCGCCGCTCGGAGATGTGGCGGATGCGCAAGGGGCGGTGGATCGTCAGCGAGTGCGCCGCCGCGCTCTGCTCGACCTCGGGCGCGCAGACCCAGACGTCGTCGCTGAGCGCGCGGGCGATCTGCTCCAGGGCCTTCAGCCCCGGCGCGTGGATGCCGTCGTCGTTGGTGACGAGGATGCGGGCCTTCTTCAGGTCCTTGATCGGTGCTTCAAGCATGGGGCTTCAGGACCTCCGTCCCGCCCATGTAGGGCACCAGCGCCTTGGGCAGGGCGATCGAGCCGTCCTGCTGCTGGAAGTTCTCCAGCACCGCGATCAGCGTGCGTCCGACCGCGAGGCCCGAGCCGTTGAGCGTGTGGACGAATTGGGTGCCCTTCCCCGCCTTGGGCCGAAAGCGCGCATTCATGCGCCTGGCCTGGAACGCGCCGCAATTCGAGCAGCTCGAGATTTCGCGGTAGCGCTCCTGGCCCGGCAGCCAGACCTCGATGTCGTAGGTCTTCTGCGCCGAGAAGCCCATGTCGCCGGTGCAGAGCACGACGGTGCGGTAGGGCAACTCCAGCTTCTCGAGGATGCCCTCGGCGCACTTGGTCATGCGCTCGTGCTCCTCGGCCGACTGGTCGGGATGCGCGATCGACACCATCTCCACCTTGTAGAACTGGTGCTGGCGCAGCATGCCGTGCGTGTCCTTGCCGGCCGCGCCCGCCTCGGACCGGAAGCACGGCGTGTAGGCCGTCAGCCGCATCGGCAGCGCGTCCTCGTCAACGATGTCGCCGGCGACGATGTTGGTCATCGGCACCTCGGCGGTCGGGATCAGCCAGTGGCCGGTGTTGGTCCGGAACAGGTCCTCGCCGAACTTCGGCAGCTGCCCGGTGCCGTAGGCCGCCTGGTCGCGCACCATCAAGGGCGGGCTGGTCTCGGTGTAGCCGTTCTCGAGCGTGTGCCGGTCGAGCATGAACTGGGCGAGCGCCCGCTCCAGCCGGGCCAGCGGCCCCCGGAGCATGGTGAACCGAGCGCCGGCGAGCTTCGCCCCCGTGGCGATGTCCATGCCCAGCTTCTCGCCGAGCGCGACATGGTCCCTGGCCTTGAAGTTGAACTTGCGCGGCTCGCCCCAGCGCCGGACTTCCTGGTTGTCGTTCTCGTCCCGGCCCTGGGGAACCACGTCCTCGGGCATGTTCGGGAGCGCCTCCAGCACCTGGGTGACGGCCTGGCCGGCCGCGCGCTCCTGGGCCTCGACCTCCGGCAACTCGGCCTTGATTCTCGCCGTTTCCGCGATCAGATCGTCGGCATTTTCACCTTTGGACTTGCGCTGCCCGACCTGCTTCGAGACGTCGTTCCGGCGCGTCTGCAGGTCCTGCAGGCGCTGGATCAGCTCTCGATGCTTGCGGTCCAGGTCGAGGATCGCCTGGGCCTGTGGCGCCAGTCCTCGCCGGGTCAGGGCGCGGTCGAACGATGCAGGATCGTCACGAACCGCTTTCAGGTCGTGCACAAAGCCTCCGATCACCGCCCCCGCCGAGTCTTATACGAGCGTGCCGAATCGCCGTAAAGGGAGGCCCGTGTAGACGGGCAACGCCTGTGGCGATTTAGCAACTGACCTGATGCAACACGTGAAGAGCGTAGCGTTTATGTCGCTATATCAATCCACTGGAAGCGGACCCTAGCATATGCAGTGAGCGAGCGCAGCTGTTTCGAGCAGCATCGCCCACGAAACCTTAGCAGCGCGAAGTATTGCCCTGATTTAAAACGAATAATCCCGGTCAGGTGACAGGGTCGTCGGCGACATTCGCGGCTTCTGCCGCCGCCTTATTGCGCTCGACGATCTTCGAGCACCAGATCGAGACCTCGTAGAGCAGGATGATCGGGATCGCGAGGCTGATCTGGCTCAGCACGTCGGGCGGGGTGATGACGGCCGCCACCACGAAGGCGCCGACGATGGCATAGCGCCGCTTCGACGCCAGCCCGGCCGAGCTGGTGATGCCGACCTTGGTCAGCAGGGTCAGGGCGACCGGGAGCTGGAAACAAATCCCGAACGCGAAGATGAACTGCATCATCAGGGACAGGTATTCCCCGACCCGGGTCTCGAGCTGGATCGGCAGGGCCCCGTCCCCGCCCGCGCTCTGGTAGCTCAGGAAATAGGCAAAGGCCCAGGGCGACACGACGTAGTAGACCAGCGC